>CAJAPL010000128.1 GCA_903943625.1 uncultured bacterium | reverse complement strand
TTTGAGTTTATAGTAGGCTTTAGAAGCAATTTGGTGCTTATAATCTTCTATAAGTTCTATGAAGTCGGTATTGGCTTGTAAAAATATATCTATAGACTCATGCTGTTTGAGGCAATTTTTTTCTCTTATCTCAACTATTTTGTCCATTATATCAAAAAGCAAATGTATTTTATAGTTCTTATGGATCTTGTCTGTATTGAGGACAAATGAATCCATTTCTATTTCGTTTATATCTCATCAAAAATTATCGACTATTTTTTGTGAAATATATGGAGCATATGGATAAAGCATCTTCAAAACCATAATAAGATGGTACAATACGACGCTTGGGGTATATTCAGTTTGGTTCTCTTTTATGATTTCAAGATATCGATCACAAAAATATTTCCTGATAATATTTATAGCCTTATTCCCAAAGCCTATAATCTGTCATTGTGGGATACTTGCGTTTAATTCATCCAGCAACCCCTTGAATGTATATATAATCCAAATATCTGTTTCGTGTAGTTTATCAGCGTTTTTTTCTATTTCTTTTTTTAGGTTGAGAATATTTAACTTTCTCCTAGAGCTGAAAAAGTTTTTAAAAATAAATCTGGATGCATTCCATAGCTTATCTAAAAATCTAGCTGATAATTGTACATCATCTATACAATATTGGAAGTCCGTTTCTTTCCCATTTATGATAAATGACAGTCTCAGAGAGTCTTTACCGTAGTTTTTAAATATATCTTTAGCATCAAAAACTATATTATCTGTTTGGGATATTTTATTTCATTTGTCATTTAAAAGAGACTGGTGAACCAAAATACTATTAAACAATGATTCTTGTGAAAAATATCCATTCATTAGCAATGTTTTTATTATCCAATCTATGTTATCTGATCATGAAGACAGCATTCACTTTGTAATTTTTTTGGAAGGATCTTGGTATATTCAAGATATGTATACGCTCCACAAAGAGCATATAAAAGACGGGTCGAAAACGCAATTTTGTAATCATATCTTGTATCTGTCTTCACATAATTCGCTAAAGTTAAATTTATAATCTTCTCAGTGATTATCTATGAGATATGACTTTTTTAGTATATCCAAGAGCAATTGAATCTTCTCAAAACTATTTTTTCTTGCCATATCTATAATCTCTGTGACTTTTTTTAATTCTTTTAATTCTCCAAAATATTTTTTCGCTTTGGGATTTGAAGATAACTTATCCTGCATATTTTGGATATAATAATCAATTATTTTGACGTCCGACTGGAATGTGTGAGAGAAAAGAGCGCCTACCAATTCGTCTATAGAAAAATCCATTGATAAATATCAGTCTAATATAAGATTGAATATAACCAAAGTTAACATAATTTTCCTAGCCTTCCTGCTTTTGATTAGTTTATCTATAATATCACTTTCATCAAAAATATAAGTACGACCTCTTGTGTTTTCTCGAACCGGCAATGACTGTCAGAAACTATATTGTCTAGAAATACACCGCGTATCTGTTTTTTCCATTCAATCTTTAATCTGGTCTGCATACTCTAGTGGTATAATATTTATGGTTTTATTATCTATTGCTTGTTGGATAAGTTGTTTATTCTCGGGGAGTATCTTGAGGAATCGTTGTTTTTTGAGTATCGTCTGTAATTTTTCTCATGTCTTTTTAAATACTGGTATCGGGTAATCAAAATCAGAAATACGGTCTAGATTGGATATATCGTCTAGATATTGGACTATATTATCAAAAAAGTCTTCAACCTTTTTACCAGCAAATATCCCCGCCACCTCAGTAAAACATCATTTATCGTCTATGGCTCAAATATCTATCTGCAATTTATGTTTTTGCGCCAATTCAAGTCATAGAAAATCATGGTTGGGATTGACCCTAACTATACCGTTGTTTTGCATAGTATCTACTGTTTCATCGGTCAAGATTGGGATGGGTTTATTTATAATCGGAATAAGGACATTACTTCAAACAAATTTTTTGTATCTTTTATCGTTGGGATTAACCAAAAATGCAACATCTGAAAATATTGTTTCGGGGCTTGTGGTGCAGATTACTATTGAGTCGTTTTTGGTTTCTATAAAATATCTAATATTATATTTTTTTCCACGTATGGTTTTGGATTGTACATCATCATTTCATATTACTGACTGATATTCGTTACTTCGATAAACTATTTTTTTATCTTCATAAATTAATCACTCCTTAAAAAGATCAATAAATATCTTGCGTGACATATTAACATAGTCTTCATTTATAGTGGAAACTGGGATTTTTGTATATGGGATTCAAGACTGATAAATCTGTTTCTGGTTGTTCTTTTGTTTATTAAACAATATCTTATGACTGATTTTTTCTGAGTTACTTCAAGCGTCTTTCTTAAATGATGGCGATGTATAGAATCAGATATTCCAGTAAAAGTTGTTTCATAAAATATTTAAATATTTTGATAACGCATCCTGATAAATGAGCGAGAACACATTTCAGAGATGTAGCTGATCAGAAATAGGAGTGAGTTCTGAAAATATTTGAGAAAGATTTTTGGTTTTATAATTCTTAAATTTTTTATTTTTTTCTTGTATTTCTTTTTCTACAATATGATAATTATATTTTTTTGGAAAATC
>CAJAPL010000127.1 GCA_903943625.1 uncultured bacterium | reverse complement strand
TCTCTTGGTGTTGACTATGAATAGGATTGTATTCAGGTCATCGATGGGCATATACAAAATTTACATATCAATTCTTTTTATAATCTTTTAAATCTTTGCAATATTTATCATTCAAAAAATAATATACACTAAAATCGTATCAGTGTCGTGCGTATCTAATATCGTCCTTTTGTCAGGTTAGAACGTAGTTTTTTTGATAGTTTTGTCATCCGTAGATATATCCAAAATATTTAATCTGATTTTTTTCTAGCTGTTTGATTGTTTCTATATGTCCTGGGATTCATCAATCCATAACGTGATTATTTGCTAAGTTAACTGCATTAAATCATAGCTCTTTTACAAATGGTAAGATATCTATGTATGAACAAAAAGAGATGCTTTTGTATGGCGCTGAGCATTTTCTGATTTTCTTTTTGTTTCAATCAGATCATGTTTCATAGTATTTTCATATGGGTCATTCCATATTGAAAATTACAAAATCAAAGTTTTGTGAAAGGTTAGTAAATGTTGTATCTACTCAATGAAATGGCACGATTTGATTATACCAATATGAGAAATGTCATGATAATCATTGGTCTCAAGACAGTTTGATATATACAGATCTATCATAAATCAAGTCTCAGAACGCCATTATATGAATTTGATTTTTTTGTGATTTTAGTTTGCTTGTGGAAAGATTTTCTATGATTTCTATGCTATTTTGGATTGCTGTAGAAGAGATGTCCTGCAGCTGTGATATTTTTTGAATGTTTTCGCTTTGAGAGATTTTGTAAATCACAAAAATCACAAAAAATAGGACAACAAAGGTCGATATATCTAGCACTTTGACTAATGATATAATTTTTTGTCTCATGCAACTTTATTGTTTAAAATTTATTATATTCATAGTTTTTCACAGGTTTCTTTGAATATGTTTTCGATTGTGTCATCTGCGTTTATTTCAATCAATTTTCATAATTCTTTAAAATTATCCAATACTGGAATGGTTTCGTTTTGAAATATGCTTATCCTCTCATTCATTGCTTCTGGGGTATCATCTTTGCGATCTTCTTTTTTCGCTCTATTTAACATCCTTTCTAGTGCTTTTTCTTTGGATAGGACATAATGTATAACTATATAATCTCTATTTAATTGTCCCATTTTGTTCTTAAAAAATTCAGCCTGTTCTTCTAGTCTAGGGAATCCATCTATCAATATGTTTTTGTTAATTTGCTTGACTATACCTAGTGCCGCATCTATAAGGCAGTGTGTTATAAAATTATCGATCATACCTCCGCTATTCATTACGCCTTTAATATAGTTTCATATCAGATTATCATTGGAGTGGAATGCTCTTAAAGTTTCTCACATCTCATAGTAGTTATGATTGGTTAATTTTTTTAGAAGTAAATCGGCTTGCGTCCCTTTACCACATCACTGAATTCCCAGTAAACAAATGTCTTTATTAAATTCCATAATCTTTTGAATAATAAAAAAATAAAAAATCTGATTTAGATATATAGATTTGCTTTACGAAATCAAAAAATTTTATATAAAAAGAAGCAACTTTCACCAAGTCCCCGTATAACGGTTTCTCAAAGTGAAAGTTGCAAATAGTGCGAGATGTGATCATCTCTGTGTTGCTTGACCCCAACCGAGCGGGGCCTGCTTTTTAGCTTACTTAGGTGCAACTTCAGCTAATGGTAATAGTGCTAGCAACAACACCGAACATAACCTTTTTCATAAGCAATAAATTTATCCGGTTACATCAAATATATAAAAATTTTTATGCTTATTTCAAGCATGGTTTTGTACTATGTATAAACCAAAAAAACCCCTTTTGAAAGGAGTCTTCTGGTATGTGAGCATAATGATTGTCCCTGGATTGCTTCGTTTCTCGCAATGACGAGTGCTGTTTATCTCTTTGACCAAGTTGGTCCTTTTCTCGCTTTTTTCAAACCTGGCTTTTTTCTTTCCTTGATTCTAGGATCTCTCTTAAGTAATCAGTATGGTTTCAGTGTCAATCTAAGTTCTGAATTTCGGTCTATCAATGCTCTTGAAAATCATAGTCTGATTGCATCAGCCTGACCAGAAATACCACCTCATGTGATTTTTATCTCAGCATCAAATTGAGTCAGTTTTTCTTTTCATAATATTTCAAAAGACTGGATTGCATTTTCATAAAGATAGTGATTACCTCAGAAATATTCCTTTAAGGACATTTCTTTTCATCATGGCTTCTTGACTATGAAGTTACCAGTTCATTTTGGGAAAAGCTTCACTACTGCTGTAGTTTCTTTTCTTCTTCATATAGCGTAATTGTATTCTTTAGCTGGCATTATTTATATAGGTTTAATGGTTTAAAATTATCATATTGTGTCGTGGTACCTACTACTAATTTTAATCTCTTCATCCTAGGATCTCTAAGCTTGTTTTTTGCAATCATTCATCTAACAGCATACCATAAGGCCTTGGCTGGATTTTTGATTAATAAGTTTCTTAGAGTGATTTGTTTGAGGTTTCATTTGTATCCACTGTATGAATAATATATTTTTTCATCCAGTTTTTTTCATGTTACTGATATTTTTCATACATTTTCTACTAATACAAAATCTCATCCATCCCAAAAATCTGAATAGGATACTTTCCCTTTTCAACTCAACTTGTTTGCTATATCTACAGCTAGTCTTCAAAGAGTTTTGTTGGTAGCATCTACTTTGTGTCGCTTCCTATACTTTTGCTGGATATCCTGCTTGACTCGTAGGGTCTTGTTTAAATCTTTCTTTGTAAATTTTTCCATCTTTATTTTAATCTATTGAGTAAATTATAACAACTTTAACATAATTTTGGGAGCTCAGTCTCAAGCTCTGTATCACATTTTGTAATCGGCAACAAAACTTGATTGATTTCAAGCTTCTTTATATTTTGGCAACAAAGTGTTTAAAACTTTTTTACCAGTTTCTTCTCAATCTATGTTTTCCTTTATAAATCTGATGCATTCTCTTTTTGCATCATTTTCTTCATATTGACCTGTTATTTTTATCAATCTAGAAAAAAAGTAATCTGTATGAGCCTTCAATACCTTTGCTCTTTTGGATGTTGTAGTCACTTTTCAGCTTTTTATTAGGTTGGAAAGTAATGTTTTGATAAAAACATTTTTTTGAACTACTCAGGTACTTAACTCTAATAATTTGTTTCTTTGGTGTTTCATAATTTTTGAGACATTTATTTAAATATTATCCT
>CAJAPL010000126.1 GCA_903943625.1 uncultured bacterium | reverse complement strand
AAGTTTTTTTCAATTTGCTGTTGTAGAACATTTTTTTCTTTTCAAAGAAACTCAGCAACATAGTCATAGATATATCTCACATTAGCAGGTTCATTCTGAGTTCATCTAACAATCTGAGGCGATAAATACGGAGCATCTGTCTCCAACAGCAACTGATCATTTCAGACCAATTTTAAACTTTCACGTAGATCATCAGCTTTTTTATAAGTCACATTTCCACAAAAACCTATGAATAACTTTGGAAACAATGATTGTAAAATTCATATCTGCTCAGGACCATATCCTCGACAATGAAAATATATAGTCAAGTTTTTATAATTTTTTAAAACATCCAGAGCCTGATCAAATCAATCTCTTGAATGCACAAGTAACGGTAAATTCAGTTCTTGAGCAAGATCGCATTGCATAGCAAATAGTTCTTTTTGTTGACTAATAACTTCCGCAAATCATGGGAAATGCAATTCTATTCCACATTCGCCTATTGCGACTACATTATTTTTGTTCTCCAAAATCAATGACCTTAGATTCTCAATTTTTGATTGTAAATCCCCAATTTGAGCTTGTCCAACTAAAATCTCAGGATGTAAACCTAGAGTTATTTTAACTCTTAACCTCCCTGCTAAAGCAATAGCGTTACGATTATATTCATCATTTGCTCCTGCAACGATCATTGATTTTCATCAGATTTCAATAAAATTTTGAAAATATCTATCTGCATCATCAAAAAGCTCTGGGCTATTTATGTGTGTGTGTGCATCGTAATACATTGTTTAACAGTTTATGTCTTAAAGCTTATACTTGCTACTTTATACTTTCATCTTGTTTTAATTATATAATTTCTTAAATACTAATCAAACCAATTTTTTTATATTTTGAAAATAATTATGGTAGGATTGATAATAGGAATTTTGATGTTTATGTCATTGGTTTTGATACATGAATTTGGACATTTCATTACTGCAAAAAAAAGCTGAGTAAAGGTTTTAGAATTTGGTATAGGGATACCGCCCAAGGCATGTAAGTTATGGACAGATAAATCAGGGACAGAATATACTCTAAACTGGATACCTCTAGGTTGATTTGTAAGACTCAAATGAGAAGATCCCAAAGTCCCCGATGAATTTAATGCAAAGGATAGTCTAATTACAGCGACAATATGGAAAAAATTAATTATAATGGTTGCATGAGTATTTATGAACTTCCTATTTGCTTGGATATTATTTACTGCTATATTTACAGCTTGAGTCAAACCAATTTCCATAATACCAGAAAATGCATTGGTTTCACAGAGCAAGAGTTATTTGATGGCTACAATATCTTTCTTAGATAAGAATTGATTTGTAAGTGGAGATATCCAAAAATCGCAAGCAATGGTAGAGGTAGTGATGCCAGATATGCTATGATCCAAACTATGAATCCAATCTGGAGATATCATATCAAAAATAAACGATACACCAATAAATACACGAAACATAGGCAAAACATTACAGGAGAACATCTGAAAAGATTTTCAGATTACCATAGACAGAAACAATCAAACAATACTACAGAATTGAAAGTGTCCTGACGATCAATGCTTATTATGAATATCAATTGTTTCTTCTTGAAATATAGGCATAAAAGAAATCAAGGCCCCATTTGGACAAGCGCTGGTAATGTGATTACAAGAGATAAAAGCCGAAACTAATCTCACTCTAAATGCACTATGAAAACTATGAAAAGATCTCGTATCTTTTAACGGTAAAAGAATAAAAGAATCTATAAATAAATTAGCTTGACCCGCGTGAGCAATAAAATTTTGAGACAGACTGATACAAGATCAAGATTGGATGGCTTATTTATGATTCGCATGAATGATATCTCTAGCACTAGCAATATTCAACATATTGCCAATCCCAGCTCTCGACTGAGGTAGGATATTGTGAAGTCTTATACAACGAGTATGAAGATTTAGACCAGAAAAATATTTCAATATCGAATGATATATAAATTTGGTATTCTTTATACTGCTTATGTGACTGTGAATATATGTATTATTCAAAGACTTGATAGTCTTCTGGTGAGTGAAAATTCCTTTCATATCATAATCATATAATCTTAATTATAAAAAAAACCTGACATCAATCAGGTTTTTTTATTTTATCAATATGTAATTCTTAGTTTATTTTTATCTGTTCTCAACATCATTTTTCTATATCAACTTCATGTTGATAGGAAGCTCTAGAATAAAATGGCAAATTTTCTTCTAGTTTCGATACTTCTTCTGACCTTAGATCCTTATATTCTTGAGTAAGTTTATGTAACATCTCTACAGGGACACACTTTCTATCTTCAGCGACTTTGATCAGTTCTTTATAATATTTTTCTAGTGAGTATTTTCTTTTTAATAATTCTCAGTTTTTGCCTATAATCTCGTTATATACCACAGCGACTTTTTGAAATATTATCTGGAATCATGAGAAGATAGACACCTTTTCAGCTGGATTATTTTGTATATAGATAAAACAAAAAAGCAACAATACTAGTCATATAATAAATTTAATAACATTTCTTTTAAAATCTACTTTTCTCTCTGGATCCATAATTTTTTTTACAAATAAAAAACATGTACTGAGTCTTAATATTGTTTTAATTAAGATTTTCAACCCTTAAATTAAAGTATGACGCCTACCCCGCCATTGCGGAATAAAAAATACAAGGTTTTCTATGTGATGAAAAACAATTTGCAAATGATACTAAACTAATTATTCTGTCTCCGACATTATTTCTTTAGCTTTGTATATAGTTTTTCATGAAATTTGCTTTTGTCCATTGCTGGATTTTTCCCTGATGAGCCTTGAGTGTATTCCAAGACATCATCAAAGAAGATTTTACTAATCCACAAAATAAAATAAGTAGCTCCCAGATATTTACACTAGTTTCAGATACAAAATATTTAGAAATATGAAACATAAAAATAAAGATTAAAACAGCTCTCCCCTGATGGATAAATAAAATATTCTTGTACTTCACAAATCACAAAGTTGCAATATTATCACAGATATTTGATTATCGCAATTTAATATTCTTCTATCCTTTGCTTACAAAAATACTATCAAGGAAAATTAAAAAGTACAAGCCCGATCACATAACAATCTCTTCTTTTGCGATTGCAAAAAATATCTGACTATCGACTAAAGACTATAGACCAACGACTAAGCTATATCTACATTCTCCTATGCAATATATATGGAGTCACTATGATGAATATTCAAAAAAAATAAAATGACGAAAATGATTTTTATTTAAATTAATAGTAAAAAAGCTAAGAAAACGAGATAAAAAATTCACAAAATTTGATTCCTGTTATGCAAACAGCAATTATACAGCACAGCTCGCAAAAGAAATTTATTGAATAGATTGCCAGATAAGATATCCCAAGGTCAAAGAAGAGTATTACAATACAATGATAAGCCCCAATCCAATGGATTATTACGTATATGTTGGTAGATTGGTAAACTTTGTAAGAGAATCTGATTTAATTATTAAATTATTTAATAAGCTAAAATTACCATTACTCGTAATATGAAGCTGACCAGATGAATTATATCTCAAATCAATAGCATGAGACGGCATTATTTTCACATGACGAGACCCGACATGAATGATAGATATCATAAAAAACGCCAAATGATTAATTAATCTAACTAGAGAAAGTTTTGGTTTATGAACAGCATCTGCCCTCCTGTTATGAGTTCCGGTTTTTTGATATAATAGCTGAGCCACACCAGAATTGGTAGATAAAGATTCCTGAATACTAGTAAACAATAAAAATATGGAAACGTTGGTTGAAAAATTTAAAGAATTTACCAACACAAAACGGAATAGAGAGATAATAGCGTCAAACATCAGAAAGAAATTAAACAAAAATTAATTTATAATTTCACATTTAAAATTTATAATTCTTAAAAATGTCCCAAATCCGATTATATGCAATTGTAAGCGTACTTATAATAAGCCTAATATCTCTTTTATGAATTTTTACATTATGAATAAAGGTAGAAAAATTAAAAAAAATTCTTATATATCTTGTCAGTTTTTCGGCATGATGACTTTTATGAGATGCCTTTATACATCTGTTGCCAGAAATAGTAGAAGAAAATTGATTTACAATACGGACTTCATTTTTTGTTTTATCGGGGATATTATTTGGCTTAATTACAGAAAAAATAATCCACCGAAATCACTGTCATATGCCTATTACCAAAACCCATATTCACCCATTTGCATTAATGAATTTAATATGAGATATAGTTCACAATTTTATAGATTGACTAATTATATGAGCGAGTTACTTGGTAAATATACCAGTTTGAATAACTACGACCATAGCTGTTTTATTGCACGAAATACCACAAGAGATATGAGATTTCGGAGTGTTGATACATTGATGATTTAGCAGAAAAAAAGCTCTACTAGTAAATTTTCTAACGGCACTGACCGCAATTCTATGAGTAATAATTGCTTTAAGCTTAAGTAGTTACGGAGAAAATCTGACTAAATTTTTAGTGCCATTTGCTGCGTGATCATTTATTTATATCGCTTGATCAGACCTAATACCAGAGCTTCACAAAGAAAATAAGTTATGACAATGACTACTGCAAATATTATTTTTTCTACTCTGAATAGCGCTTATGAGTTTACTTATATTTTTAGAATAAAGGAAAGCCCTACCAAACGAAAACGTAAGGTAGAGCTCAATTCTTATTAAAACCATTCTTTTTTATGGTTCGATATCTCCATTCTTTCCGTACCCATTTTTTTGATCTCTTCTTGATATATGCTATCAAATATTCCAGAGCAGCTCCTAAAAGAAAAGCAACACCAAAACCAAGCCAAAAATTTATTTTAAAAGTACGTTCATCTATTTTATCCAATTTTAGTAGAGCAAAAATTTTTACTACATAAAAGGAAAAAATAAATATAAGAACCAGTATAGTATCAAAAATCCACAAAATAATGGTAAGGGCTTTTCCTCTCAAAGCCATCTTTTTTATTTTAGCATTGGAGTAAATTCTTGCTTTATTGAAAAGGAATAACACAACTGTCATATCCAAAATTATAGTCACTCCTCTTAAAACAATAGCCCATCTCCAATCAGTACCAGCTATTAACCATTCCCCCAAAAAAGCAATTAAGTTAAAAAGCAATAATAAGGAAGCCAAAACTATAGATGTAACATTAGAGAAAAAAAACCTTTCTAAATTTGGTCTTTTT
>CAJAPL010000125.1 GCA_903943625.1 uncultured bacterium | reverse complement strand
GCACAGTGAATATAATGAACTCATATGAATGGCCAACAAATTGAAATCATGTCCTGGGGATAAAGCAGAAAAACTTTTGTGTATTGCAAAGATTATTATGCAAGATATTAATAAAGCAGAAAAAATGCAAACAGAAAGTCTGGGGAAAGATTAAAATAAGGTTGATTAGGGATTTGACAAAATATTGTGGTGTGATTTTCGAGAAACAACTAGATATTGACAAATAATATAATGTGCATTTTGTATTGTATTATTATATAAAATACATATAGTATGGAATCACTTTTGTTGTTTGTATTTTAATTAACCGTATATGACAGAGGAAAACAATATAAATGAATTAGATAATAAGAATTCCAACCCCGAAATACAAAACAATAACATGTTTGGCAAGGAAAACTTTATAAAAATACTCAAAAACTCAGGGAAATTTGACTGAGAGGTTTTTGATGAAGGAGTACCTGAAATTCTTGGTGGTTGGTTTTTTTGATTACCACGACAAAAAATTAATGTGACACAGAAAAAGACAATGCAAGCTCAATTACAATATGAAAATTGTATTAATCAATTATTAAAGTTATTTCAATATGCTTGAAGGAGCGAGTCTAAAAATATGCCTAAAGAAAAAATTCAAGCGATGAAGATATATGAGAAACTACTAAAACGAGTTCATACTCAAGATTTTATTTCGATGGCAGATATAGGAAGATATACAGACAAGAATATTTTTGAGGTTTTTATGACAAAGAGAGAAGAATGAAAAGAAATGTGGAAGAATCAATATTATAGGAATAAAAAAACAAGAGAATTTCGAGACCAATTTAGTGCTAAAATGAAGACAATAGTTTCTGATAGAGATTGGATTGAATTTTTTGAATATACATCTTTTGAAAGATTAATAGAAAATAAAAATCCTCAAGGGGAAGAAAGAAAATACATGTTATATATTAGTATGCCAGTCAAGGAAGCTCGAGCGAGGGATGAAAAAACTTGGAATGCTCATGTAGAGCTATATATAGAAAAATTCAAAACATTTTGGTGATTTTTTAGAAAGAGCCGAGACGCTTATTCAGAAATAGACGTGAACGAAATTGACGTTATATGGGAACCAAAATTTAATGATGGTTTGTTTGAAGAAAGATTAAGAGGGCTGAAAAGATTAGAATATATGAGAGCCCGAGAGGATCCATTAATATGAAGAGACTGACAAGCTATATTATTTGATAGTTTAAGTTTTGATAAACTAAGATCAGATAGTGTAGTTAAAGAAAATGTAATAGACCATTCTTGAAATTCTCAGGCAATACACTGATTAAATTATCGATTATCATCTCAAGAAATAAACATAGATACCCCAACCGTACCAAGCACATTAATCTATTCTAAATGATCATGAATGTGAAAACAATGTCTTGTAAATCGAGCAAAAAATTGATTTAGAGAAATGTTTCCAAATGCTAACGTCAGAGAAATGACTGGGCGAAAACTATATAAAATATACTCAGCTGTTCAGACCACAAAGCCAGAAGAGGCCAGGAAGATTGCATTTGCCTCTCTAGATAGAAGCTTTCAAAATATTAACCTATTAATCATAACAAACCTCGAGGAATTAGAAAATAAAATTAAGACACAACAGTGGCTTTTGGAATTAATGGAACGCAAAAATCTCAAAGTTATTTTTTCGTCCAATAGAGATATTTTGGATTTTCAAGAAGTCGATGAAAGCAAAACTGAACAGAAATGATTCTTGAGAGGATTTCTTGTTAAACTTAGAGAAATACCTAGCGCAGAAACCACAAAACCAAAAAATGATGAATGTTGACCCATATTGGAAGAGATTTTGAGAAGGCATAAAATATTTAACATCCCAGAACCGCTTATAGATGGCATAGCCAAGACCCTCCCTTATCCAAATATTTATGATGCCCTAGCAATAGAAATAGGCAATAAATGTAGGAATGGGGCTTGTGAGTTTACAATAGAAATGGCGCACGAACTTGTAAATAAACGTAGAGGCAATATATATGCATGTTCCATCCATGAGGTTCGCAAAATAGTTGAAGATTATTTTTTTGATGAAAATGCTACAAAACAAGATATTGAAAAGATTGATATGTATGCAGCATATATATGTAAAAAATATAATGGGCTGTGGGATTATGAGAAAACAAATGATGAAATAGCGAAAGGGCTTAGGATCAAAGCATCTAAAGTTGGTACATATGTAGCTAGCATAATTAAGGACGGCTGAGAAAGAGAGTGAGTTGAAATAAAATTAAAAGAATATATCAAAAATAAAGAGGAGGAGATACTAAAAAAAGAAAATATGTTTAAGTAGTAATTTTGTGATTAATAAATTATTTTAAATTTTAATTATAAAT
>CAJAPL010000124.1 GCA_903943625.1 uncultured bacterium | reverse complement strand
TTTGACTATAACAGCGACAGTAAAAGCGACATGACCATATGTAAATACAATAGAAGTAACGACATCAGATAAAGCAGATCCAGACTCTACTCCAAACAATCATATCCCTACAGAGGATGATCAAGCATCAGCAACTGTTATACCTCCAACACAGAATCCTATCCTCACAATACAGAAAACCGTGATTTCAAATATAGTTTATCACTCATGAGATCTGGTTTGATTTAAAATTACTTTCCAAAATATATGATCATGAACAGCAAATCAAGTTGTTCTTACTGATATCTTGCCCAGTTCATTAACCTATGTTTCAAGTACAATCTTTTGAGTTACTGCAAATTTAAATGTAAATACATTTGGAGCAAATGCAGTAATAACATATAGTGGTTTTAACTTAGCTCCTTGAGCTGGATGATATATGGTCATTACTTGAATATTGAATACAAACAACGCTTATAATAATAGAACAAACTATACAGATATCATCGCTTCCAATCATCCATTGGTCTCAGCTACTGCACAATTTATGGTATTGGATATCCCCAATAACGTCGTAATTATGACAAAGACATGAAATAAGTCTGATTTTACACCATGAGAAAGTATACAGTTCACAATAGCAGTTACCAATCAATGACCAAATCCTATCAACGACCTTACTATTACAGATATGCGACCAAATCCTTCTTGTATAACATATACATCTCGATCATCACCAAATTGATTCACAAATAATGCTAGTATGAGTCGATATAGACCATGAGTTTTAAATGTATGATGAACCGTTACATTGACTCTAAATTGAACAATATCTTCCAATGCCTCATGTGCATGAAGTTATAACAATGTTGCCAATCTTACGTATTATGTGTTTGGTGACCTAAAAACCAAAACAGCAAACTTCCCATTTGATGTCTTAGTTTGAGGGCAATGTCAATCTCTTACACCATTAAATGGTACTGTAATCCTAATAGAAAATTGAGAAGCAGACGCGCAATTTAGATGTGATGCTAGCGCTCCATCAAATATTAGAATAGAGTGTTGAAACGGTCAGAATTTAAATTGATTTGGATCCTCATATACAGCGACTTGTAATTATAATAATCCTGGTACATATAACGTAAAATGTTATGTAGAAAATACAACCAATAATAACTGTGCTCAAACAATAATCGTAGATGAATGAATGTTGTGATATTGTGGTAACGGGACACGCGAATGATATGAAGATTGTGATCTATGATGAACATCTACTCAGAGAGACAACGGAATAGCAATACATGACTATCTAGATCTTCATTGACTAGATGCTGGTAGATATGCAAATGATTGATATAGTTGTGAAAACTGTGCGATCAAAAAACAATGATACTATGAAGCCCCCGCTTGTAATTGAATCAGCACAACACTATCAGTCCAAAAGTGAGAAATCCTACCATTCCGATGGGATTTGGAATGAAGCAATATCGTAGATGAAGATGATTGTGAAGATGCCGATAATTGAGATATTTTAAAAGACAGCTTGATATGTACATTCAAAGTATTTAATTGAAACAACAATCAACAATACGATGATGACTATACTTATAAGACTGAAAAATATTGTGACGTAGATGAACGAAATTGAAATGTAATATTTGATTATTTCGAAGACCACAAGTACGATATATTCCATTCGCTTGAGCATCCATTTGGTAAGTACTATTTCACAGTAAATAATTTCTTGGCAAGCAATACATATGGTGAATACAAATTAACTCTTGATAAGGTTGAATATAAATATTGTGACTGAAGCGATGAAGAACAGTGAACAGAAATAGATAGAATATGTGAAGTTAACTTTGCTGTCACTAAGCCATATTTGATGCAAAAGAGTTTGTTTGGAGTTACCCCCAAAGCGACAACCGATATCAACCTCGATCAATTCTATGATATGAAGAACGAAAAATTAATAAACAAAACTGACCTATCTTCTATCATGAAAGTAGACGCTGATGATTATGCTGGATGAGCCAAGATGGATAAACAAATATCTGATTTTGTAAATAAGTATACTAAACTATCTACAAAATTATTGAGTGCTGATTTAAATAGAATCGCTCAATGATGAACAATAACACAGGCTAGGAAAGTGCCATGAAAGCAGATCTATATCATAGAGTGAAACGGCACAATGACTTTTACAAATAAACTCAGTGCCTTCACCAAACCATTTACTATGATCATCAAATGAATGAATGTTATAGTAGAGTGAGCACTTACAACAAATTGAATGTTTGTTGTCCAGTGATGAAAGATAAGCTTTAGAGAAGACCCAGCTAATCGATGTGTAGCTACTCAAACAGTTCAATGAATATTCATATCAGATAAATGATTTGGGGTGTGAGATGTGACACTGAATATGGCAAACGATCTAGATAAACCACGATGTAATTTCGGATGACTAGATGTCAAATGAGTCCTTATCTGAAAAAATATCCAAGACTTGGTCGTACAGAGGAGATCTCAATTAAATGATCGATTTTGGGTACATTCTAGTGATGATGAGCAGATTAAGATAGAGAGAAGAAATAAAATATTCAAATGAGCTTCTGTGCTTATAGAGTATAGCCCATCATTACGATGAGCATTGCCTCCATGAGCAAGCGACTTTACAAAGATTCTAGAAGTCTACAAAAAATAATATATTCGCAAAAATACAAAAAAGTCCGCTTAGACGGACTTTTTTGCTATCTATATTCCTTGTTATTATTGTTGGCTATCCTAGCCTATTCTTTAAAGTTTCAAGCAATCTCTTTCTATATAAATCATCTCTCATATATACTCCCTCCCTTCTTTTGAGTCGCTTATCATGGCGCATACATCCTTCTAATATATCTTGTACAAAATATCCAGATGGATCAGATCTATGCCCATCATACTCATAAGTTTCAAACTCTCTTCATCATGCTTGATGTATGGCTATGAGAACATCTTTTTCAGTAAATTCTACCGGTCTCTCGTTTGTTCAATCTAAAAATTCATTTAAAATAATTTTTCCGAGTGCGGCCTTATATCTTCCACGGATAATAAGATAACGTCATCATGAGTCTGTCCCATTTTTCAAATCTGCAGTCACGCCTGCATAATCTTCA
>CAJAPL010000123.1 GCA_903943625.1 uncultured bacterium | reverse complement strand
ATTATGCATTTAGATTATCTGGAAAGAGTAGCTCAAAAAAACAAACCGATTGCAAAACCAGCACGTGGAGTTTTCAAAGAAATCAAAACTTTGATAATAATTTTCTGTATGGTCTTTGTAGGTATGCTGATTTTTACAAACATAAATTTGTTTGCAAATAGCCTATCTGTTTCACTAGATCTTAGCCCTACAAAACCAGTTAAGCCCCGAAATGCTAAAACATCTCAAACCAATAATTCTATATCTACCATAATAGAGAATAGCGAAACCAAAATGATTGAAATCCAAAATCTGATAGATAAATACGATACTTGAACAGAAATATCCAAACCAATTTCACCATCCACAGAAAGTGTGCTACAAGAAAGACTTAAAAAATATGAATTTGATTTTAATACTTTGCCGCCTACAAATAGATTGATTATTTCATCAGTAGCTATGGATATCCCTATTATAAATAGTCAGTACACAGAGGCCAAAGATTTTACAATCCAAAATTTTGACAAAGAGCTCATGAATGGAGTAGTAAAATATCCAACAACGCCAGCCCCATGAGAATGAGGCAATACCTTGATATTTGGGCATACTTCTCAGGAACGACGACAAAAAAACGCTTATTGAACAATCTTCTCTGAAATCCCCAAATTGACAAACTGAGACCAGATTCAAGTAATACGGGAAGGTAATCTCTACCAATACAAAGTTATAGATAAAATAATAGTCACCCCCAAAAAAGTAAATGAAGAATTTTTAAAGTACAATAATATGTGAGATTATGTTACTCTTATGTGATGTTATCCTCTAGGTAGGACCGACAAAAGAATTATGATAATAGCCGAGCAAATAAAGTAATCAATTATTTTAAGCTTTCTCGTAATTTTTCAAAAATTATTTTTTGTGTTTGGTAGAAAATCGAATTATTAATTTCTATACCTATAAGTTGATCTCCATAAGCAATATGAAAATATGATCCATCTATCAAGACATTATCAGATTGAATATATTCATTTTTTGTGCTTAGAAATTTTATTCTAAATGTATAGTTTCATTTCTTTACAAATTTCTTTTTGAGCATAGCATATTCGCGAGCTCTAGGAGTATCAAGCAATATTTCAAATGAATCACCAGTTTTATGTGTAAACTCTTTAACTGCTTGTAGTGGAGTCCATTGCATAAAGTCCATAATAGCGTCCATATCGGATATGAAATATCTTTCTTTGGCTTTGTTAATCTTATCATATATTAGGGCAATGGTTTCTTCTCATTCGTAATATTGTACTTTGGGGATATATTTACTTTGATTTGCTAGCTCGATAATTGCTGGTTTCATCGCTTCCACTTTTTTTATTGTTTCATCAAATTGATTTTTCTTGTCTTTTATCAGAGCAATTAATTCATCTGGTGTAATGGCTCTAAAATAGTTCCCCCTTATTCATTTTTCGGTTATAAGCAGCCCTTTATCAACCATCTTTTCTACATAGCCGTAAATAGTGGTTCTTGGGAGGTCTATAAATCTATTCATTCCTCCTACCGAAAGCCTTCCATATTTATGACAGTTTATGAAAATTTCTGCCTCCGTTTGGCTGAGTCAGATTTCTATTAAAATGTTTTGCAAAATTCCCATAATTTTATGATAAAATAAATTTAAATTTATTATAAGAAAAAGTTTTACAAATGCAAAAATATATGACGAAAGATATAGTATTAATAAATATTATATGCCGATTTGCTACTAGTTACATAGCCTATATCTAACGTCGTAAATAGCCGACACAAAATCAAATATTGACTTGTAATAAAAAATATGTTTAGTATATTATAGATGTAAATAAAAATAAACAATCTAAAAATAGGAGATCTTTAAAATGAAAAATCAAAATCAAAAATCAATTGAGCAACAAGCTCTTGAAGATTATGCGTGGAAGATAGGGACGGATAGACTATTGAAAGCAAATAAAAGATTCAGCCCCATCGCTACTGTTGTAGTGACTATGTGTATTTTCTTCCTCCACCCTTCATCTTATCTATTCATAAAGATCTTTGTTGGTTTGCTTTGTGGATTGGGTGTTTGGCCGATATTTAAATTATCCTTTTTTATCTTTACCGAATCTTGTTTCCGAGGCACGAAGAAAAAAAAACTCATTATTGCCTCTTTGTCTGATGAATTAAAGAAAACAATTATAAAGGTCTTTATCCAAAGGCAAATTAATCAAGCTGAACAAAATATCGCCTATTGCAATAAGCGAATTGAGCCACAGGCTAGGTCAATTCGATACAGTGAACAACAAATAAAAGAATTAGAAGAAAAATTAAGAACAATCTAAAAACAAAAAAACTATGAAAACTTACATTAAATCAACTTGGATCTTTATTTCTCTTTTGCTAGCATTGACGATTTACTTGGTTTATCTTTCCAAACAAGAAGATAAGAAAAATGGGATTCGTTCAATAATCAGTTTGGTATCTGAAGCCTCTCCGGTTTATACAAAAAAAACTACATTCGATAGTCTCGGCATCCAGCTCATATTTGCCACCAACCTGAGTAAAAAATCATATCTAGACTACAAAGAAATATTATGGATCCCCAAAACATTCCACATATATGATAATGGTTATTTTGTATGGGAGGGTAATTTAATGGATGTTTTCTTGAGCCAAAAAAATCACAATCCTAATTGTGCTTTCTTGCTTATCGGTAGTTATACAGAAAGTTATCCCTGTAAACTATTTCAAACTAGACAGGTATACGTCGTCTGGATTAAGTATCAATAATGTTCTTAAAAAAATCTCTGGGTTTCCGGGGATTTTTTTTTAATCGATTCTTCTCATTTTATGTTCAATATGATCGTGTATGGAGTATGGGAGTGTAATATCTCTTTTTATAATTATAGCAGCAGGATCCTCATCGTCAAAATCCAATGAAGGTAAAGCAACTCAACTAAGATTTATAAATTTAAGTTTTTGCGCCACTATATTATGTATTCATTTTTCACGAACCGATTGTATCCATTTTTTAACGGCGGCTGGGTCTAATTTTCATCCAGATTTAAAGAAATCATATTTATTTAAAATCCCTCTTACAGGAGGAGTGTCGAGGTTAAAGCGCATATCATCTTTATTCCTTAATGGAATCTTTGGTATAAGCGCCTCAAGTAAATCACGATATATATCTCTGCTTTTTCTTACACTACATCCAAACATTTCTTTTATTCCGTCATTTGAGCTTTTCCTTACATGTAATATCTTTTTCATAAT
>CAJAPL010000122.1 GCA_903943625.1 uncultured bacterium | reverse complement strand
TTAATTCAAAATGGTTTTGTTTGATTTATATTGTTTATGTAGTTTTTAAAGTTATTGTAGTTTTGTAGATTGTCGTTGTATTGTTTAGGATTTATTTTGGAAAATAATATAATTAAATTGTGAATAATATAATCAAATGTGTTGTTTAATATTATATTTCATCAGTATAGTTCTATTATGTTTGTTTTCTCTTTGATTTTCTGGTCTTTTGTGATACTATTTAATATCTCATCATTTATATCTAATTTTGAAGCTACTATCTGTCACTGAAATGTTATTTTATTGTTTTTATTGAAATTTAAGTATTGGATAGTTCAGTTTATTATTTTTATTTCTATATTGTTGGTTGAGTTTTGTATATATATCGCTGATTGTGGTGATATTTTAAGAATATTACCAGTGATTTGTACGAAGATATAAGTATCCTTAAATACATTTTTTGCGGGGAAGCTTATTTTTTGGCTATTTTCTAGGCTTATTGGGAAATAATTTATTCACTTTTGGATTTGTATGTTTTGATTTGATTTTCACTCAAATGATAAAAATCATTGGTTTTTGTTTAGATCAACTGGAGAATAGCTTATTATTTGCTGTTTGTCTTGAGTTATTTTATCAAAAGGATAATTGTAAAAAGGTGTGATTTTAATCAAAATTATTATTATAATTAATATTATCAATCATCATATAAATTGCTGGGTTTTTATATTAATCATGCGTTTAAAAAGAATTTATTAAATTTTGACAAATGAACTAGCTTGTTTATAATTATTGTGTATTTATTTCAAAGTCTATTTATGAATTATGATCTCTTTGTGTTTTTTGTTTGATGACTTGGAATGTTCCTTTTTGGACTAAATATTTTCGAAGAATCAATAAAAAACCTATCTACAAAAAATTTTAAAAAAGCACTAAAAAATTATACAAATACCAGCTTTAAAGCTATATTTACTTGAGCTTTTACAACTACTATTTTACAAAGTAGTTGAGTTGTTTCTTTGATTTTGTTGGCTTTTGTTGGTGCTGGATTTGTGTCTTTAGAAAATGCTATTTGAGTAATTATATGAACAAATATATGAGCCCCACTATCTGATGTTATTTTGTGATCGATATGATTAAAGTTTGATACAAAAATAATTTCAATGATTCTTATATGAACTTCTTGAATTTTATTGGTTGTTTTTTGAAGAAAGAACTTATTAAAAAATATATTTAAATTGGTTTTTGGCTTGGGTCTGTTGTTTCTTTGATTGTGATATATAAAGGAAAGTGTAATGTCTATTTCTTCTTCTTTCGATTTTGAAGCCTACAAAACCTTATGAACCTTTGTTTACTTTATAATATGACTAGTTCTAACCTTTTTGATGCAGTCTAGTACGGCGATGATAATTATTGTTTTGGCGGCAGCTTCAACATGAATTATAAATTTCAATATATGAATATCATTGATTATGTGAGCTTACCTATGAACTACATTTACTGCCGTTATATGATCTATGGGATGAAAGCAGATAAAAAAACAGGTAGCGCTTTCTCATGTGTTTTTTAACTTATTTCTTGTTATAATCTGATTTATGTTTTTTGATTTAATTGTTTATTTGTTTGATAATATATTTTGATTAAAATCTGATTTGGTTTGGGGACTTTCTGTATTTGCGGTGTGATTTAAAATTTTTGGGGCAATCCTAGTTTCGCCTTTCATAAAGAGTTTTGCGCGTTTTATAAAAAAGATAATCCCAGAAAAAAGAACAGAATATGGTTTGGATATAGAAAAAATAGAATGAAGCGTTGTTGATGTTGGGATTTTGGCTATGAAAAACGACACAATTCGCCTTATAAAAAGGATTTTTAGATATAATATGAATGTATTTGATATAGATGAACAGAAAATATTGGAAGAAAAATTTGAATTAAATAAGGTTTTTAAATCTGAAAAGGATTTTGACGATGGTGTTTTGGATCAAGAGTATAAAAACATAAAGGCTATCGAGGAAAAAATAATCAAGTACGGATTGGATATAAAGGATATGCTTAGCCAGGACGAAAATATCGCCCTCAATGATATATATAACATTGTCTGAAATGCTGTATATTCTGCTAAGTACATGAAGGACGTCAGGCTGAATGTCCAAAATATCCAAGATAGCGAAAGTGAATTTATACATAAAAAATATAATGAATTTAGAATGGTTTTGATATGACTTTACAAAAACATTTCTCAGATAATAGATGGTGCTGATAATAAAGAAGTGTTTGACCAAATACTCCAAGCGATGGAGTATATAAAAACTAACGATGCAAAGTTTTTATCTAGTATTTCAAAAAATCTTCTATCTCAAAAGATGGACGAATTTGAGCTTAGTTGATTGATA
>CAJAPL010000121.1 GCA_903943625.1 uncultured bacterium | reverse complement strand
GTGGTCCTGCCATTGCGGGGTTCGCTACACTCAGGTTTTTTTGTTGCTTTTGAAAAAAAAATGATTAGAACGATAAACGTAGATAAACATTGATAAAAATTAATCAAAATTATTGCCAACAATAGGCTGACAAGTCAGTTTTTAATTATTAATTATTGGATAATATGACTGTGTATATTATTTTGGGATTTATAGTTTGAATTGCTCTATGATATCTAGTGTTCTATTTTAGATATCAACATAAGGATGTTGTAAATGAACTTAGGAGTAATCTAAAAGATGCAAATAAAGAAATACACGATCTCAACCATGATCTTGAAGAATACCTTCAACAAAATACTATTTTAAAAGATAAGGTATCTGAACTGCTTGATAAGAACGATGATTTAAGTGGTGTCGTTTCAGAGTTGAGCAAATATTATGTACATATCAAGAAAGCCGCCGAGAAAACAAGCGAACTAACAAAATTTCTTCAAAATCCAAATCCAGATATAGAAGAAAAAATTAAAGGATTTGTAGATAATCACAAAGAACAAGATGATAGCGAAAAGAAATTTTTTTAAGCATAATGTAATATCTACTTATGGGATACAATAAAGTACATGTAAAAGTTTTGGATCCCAAACAGGGATATGATTTGGCTGTAAATGAATATAAAAAATATTGGCCCTGGCTTGATGGTTTTTATAGAATAGATTTTAACAGTTTTTTACAGAGGGCCAGCGATGATATCAATATAATAGATCTGTGATGATGAGATGGTAGGCTGTATCAAAAATTAAGTAAATTAAAATATAATAAATATGTCGCTTGTGATATATCTTCGAAGATATTAAAAAAATATCCCGGCAGAGTAGAAAAAATTGTATGTGATTTAGATTCTAACTTGCCTTTTGAATCAGATTTTTTTGATTTGGCTGTAAGTTTCTTTGTTATTGAGCATTTGTCGGATTTAGAAAATTTCTTTTGAGAGACATATAGGATTTTAAAAATATGATGAAAACTGGTTCTTTGATATTTTTTACAAAATCGTGAATTTCTATGGAAATCAAATTGAGAATCCTTCAAAATTAAAATGTATAAACATAGAATCGATGATATAAAGAAGATAGCTGAAAATTGTTTTTTTGATGTGTATTTAGACCCCGTTTATGAAAAATCTATTCTATCATGATATATTGTTGTATGTGAAAAAAGTAGATAACAGATAATTTTTATAATAAAAAAACCCTCACGATAAGAGGGCTTTTTTTGAAATTTATTTTTTAAACTATTTTTGGTGTATAAGTTGTAGATTTATCAAATGCCAAGATTGGAATAAATACTATGGGGACTAGCCATAATCACAAACCAAATGCTCGGTGTTTTCAGAATCTTTTTGCTGTATCAAACATTACTATAATCATCAAAATGCCAAATACAGGTGGTATTAAAATCCGTCGTAGTCGTCATCCAGGTCTACCTGCTATTTTTAGCATCAAGTATCGATTATAAAATGGTATAAAAATTCATCGTCATGGTTTTCATGCTTTTACAAAAACTTTCCGATATGCAATCAACATAAACACAATGATTGCTAGATAAACAATTGTCAGAACTGCTCATACTCATGTAAATATTCAAACTGTTGCTGAATCTAATCATGTAGTCGAGACATTTAAGCCTTGATCTATTAAAGCTTCTTCCATAGATTTTTTATTATAGAATAAAAAACAACAAGAAATAACAATGATGTTTGTTTAATCAAATATACCCATCTTTCAAGAGACTTTTTAAGAACTATGTTTTGTCTTGAAATAAATATTTTTTAATTTTTGTTTTGAAAAATACCCTCAGATAAGCCGGGGTATTTTTACTGGATGGTTTTCATGGTTTGTAGGTTTTAACCAATTTACAAATACTTGATGTTAATTGTGGTTTTGCCCACTTGAATTTGTCTGATGTCAGATGGTATTACAAATGTAAAAAGGTGATTCACCCCTTCTTTTTGTGCAAACATCATGATATCATCTGTTTGGTAGTTTCTGCAGACACATATATCGTATATGCCTGCCTTCATTTCATTCCTTTGAAACTCATAGATTCCAAAGTTTCCTAGATTCTCAATAGCCTTGCCAGAAAATCTAATTCTCATTTCAATTACTGCTTCATTTTTTTCCATATTGGTTAATAATTTTTTTTATTTTGGATCTAAAATCCGTGTTAGATGGTAGACATTTACTTTTAAAATTCAATATTGATTAATTTAGCGGTTTTTTTATATTTTGATAAATTTTATTTATTAATTGTCCTCTATGATTCAAGAATTTCTAACATTTTTAAATCAGTATAATGTTGTATGATTGGCTATATGATTACTTATCGGTGTTAAAGTAGGTGAACTTGTAAAATCACTTATAGATAATCTAATTACCCCTTTGATTTTAAATCCTATTCTTACTAAATTAAAAGTGAAAGAAATGGGCGATCTTTCTTATAAATGAATTTTATATGGTAAGGTTATGTCTAGTTTAATAGATTTTATAGTGGTAGCTTTGATAGTATTCTTTGTCGTAAAATATATGAATGTCCCAGTTAAGTAATTAATTGATTATTAGAACATTTGTTAGTATATATCATGTTCATATAACCAATACTCATATGAAGATATAGATTATACTTTTTCTTATCTTTTTTACCTTATCAGGGTCGTCCGGCTTAAGTAACAATTGCAAGCTTTGAATTATTATAATGATTAATATTGCCAAAGCAGAAAGTCATAGAACTCGGCTTATTATGGTATATAGAATAGGGATGTTTTTATCTGCCAATATTCAGGTCCCTATGTCTCATAGATTTTGTGCGTTTACGTTTAGTACTTGAGCTTTTTTACCATAAATTGCTTCTACAATTTGCTTTGAGCCTAC
>CAJAPL010000120.1 GCA_903943625.1 uncultured bacterium | reverse complement strand
GCATTTATTATTTCTTGTTGTCTAAGAGATCTATCAAAATCTGATGTTGTGTGTCTAGATCTAGCATACATCAAGGCCGTTTTCCCGTCTAAATGTTGTTGTCATGCATCTAAATGAAACGTTAGATATCATACTTCTCAATCTGGATATGTAGTATCATGTATTGTGTTTCTCACCATGACATCTACTCAACCCAAAGTATTTATAACATCCTCAAATCAATTGAAATCTATGGTAGCATAATAATTTATCTGTATTCAAAGTATCTCTCATATCTTTTCTCAAAACCGAGTTGCTCCGGAAAGTAAATCTCATCTTTTGTGGTACATCTGAGTAAATAGAGCATTTATCCTACTAGATCATTTTGTGATTGGATTGGCTACCAATAGGTCTCTAGGGATTGAGATAAATGTGATAGCTCATAAATCGGGATTCCAAGATGCGATCATAATAGAATCAGCCAGATATCATCAAGCATGATTTTTTCATCCATAGCCCACAAAGAGTATGTTGATATTTCAAAACTCATCTTTTTTCATGTCCTGTCATATATTGCTACTTACAAACTTAATAGATGACTGGGATATGATTCATAGACTAGCTTGAGCAAGTCAGATTACATATTTTCATACCCAAAAAACAACAAAAATACAGATAATAATTAACAAAAATCTGATAATTCAAGATAGACCAAATCAAGATCTAGTTCCTTGTGAATTGTAATTATCCATTTCTCATATTTTTGAGTGGGAGAATTTTGATCTTTTTCAAAACATGTAAAATCATTAAAATATTTAAATATTGGGATGGTTAATATACTAATAACAAATAATTAGACTAGTGATTATTGTCAGATAATATTTTTCAATGAAAATTTATCTCAAAGCAATTGGCTCATTATTATATAGTTTTGTGGGGCTTTAATATCCAAATATCATGTATTTTGCAAGCCTAAACTTCATTTTGTGTCAAAAACAACTGCCGACTGTTTTTGGTTGTCTGTTTTAAAGATTAGCCTTCAATCAAAATCCAAACCGTCATTATGTTTTTTCATATTTATTTGGTAGTTATAGTCTTTTGACTCAAATATTATCCTATCATTATCTCTATCGTACTTGATGTTCATATAGTTGGTTGTTTTGGTTGTGGTATTGCGTGTGTTTATTGTTAATGATTCATGGTCAAATATTCATCGGGTGAATAGATCTTTTTTTCCTGGTAGAAGTAATTTTTTTATTTCTAAAGAGACTTGCTTGTTGTTGATGGGGGTTAAAAATCACTCAAAAACGATTCATGTATAATCATTAAACGGCGCTCCCATACAGTTTTCTATGTTTTTTAAATTTAATCATATTTTGTAGGAGCGTTTTGATCTATATATCGTATTTCTAATCTTATAAAAAAGCTCACACTTACCTAGAGAAAGTAAATCTTTCAAAACATAGTTAAGGTCAACGTAGTTTTGAATCAGATTTTTTTTGTCTTGGATATCAACCATTATCCGTTGGTTTGTGACTCATCCCAGCAGTGCCTGCAAAAATTTGGATTCTACATTTCAAGTTCACATATCTATTGAAAACTTGTTTAGCTTAAAATATGGCACATATTCAATATTTGAGTAGTAAAACTCTCATGAACTTATGATTTTCTGTTGTTTGGTTTTATCAAACAAACTCACATCGTAGTCTACTAAACTATTGTAATTTTGCTGAAATAAATTTAGTGAAACAATTGACTGTATGGATATTTTTGTGGGAGCACTAGTGTCTAGAGAGGAAAGATCTATTTTAATGTCATGGTTAATTGTTCACGTAAGATCAATAAAATCATCGTATTTTGTAAGTAAATCATCTGCTTGCTTCTGCAAAATTATCAATGATTGCTCAAAGGATAAAATATTTGATTTTGGTGAGATGCATCAAGACAGAGAAAAAGACAACAATAGCGCCGCTAAAATCAGATTTTTTTTCATAGCAAAATTTTATTGTAAAACCACCCCGTGAATATTATATAAAGAGCGACGAAAGACAACAAATAAAATAAAAAAGATAGAATGTGGGTGGGTTTTATATGTTTGAAAACAATCAATATTTCACAAGTAAATTTAATGCCTGTTTTTTTGACAAATAGGCTTTTTTGATTAGAATTAATTTGTTTTATATCAAAACAATAAAAATGACTAATATTTTGCTATCAATAGATATTGAGGATATCATGGATCTAATAGAAAAAAATCCAAATATCTCTGATCTACATTTATCTGGAGATGAGTCTATTGCATATAGATTAAATTGAGAAATTATCAGACAGGAACAGGCCGGTAAACTAACCAATGAGAATATTGAGATTATGCTTAGACAACTTTTTCAATGAAATCCACAAAGGTTTGATAAATTTCTTGCAGATAAAGAGGCTGATTTTGCTTATCTATCAAAGGACTGAACTTCTTATAGAGTAAATGCATATCTCAAAACTGGAAGAATCTGAATAGTAATGAGAAAAATAAATAGCAAAGCTAAACCACTTGAAGATTTGATGTTCTCAAATATCGCGGATAATGTAAAAAAGCAGATACTAAACTCAAAAAACTGACTTTATCTAGTAACATGACCTACTTGAGGTGGTAAATCTACAACCATGGTAGCAATACTTGAATATTTAAATCAGATTAGAAATGAAAATATCGTGACCATAGAAGATCCTATAGAGTTTATTTTTCAACCAAAACAATGCTTAATTTCACAAAGAGAAATATGACATGATACCTGGTCTTTTAAGAATGCACTCAGATGAGCTATGCGCCAAGATCCAAACGTTATATTTGTTGGAGAAATACGTGATACTGAGACAGCTGAGTCTGTATTGAGTCTTGCTGAAACAGGACATCTTGTGTTTAGTACACTACATACGAGTAGCGCATCTCATACGATAAATAGATTTATTTCATTTTTTGAAACATCCGTCCAAGATAGTATACGCGAAAGATTCGCAGATGCTTTGTTGTGAATACAATCACAGGTTCTTGTGAAAACAAAAGACTGAAATAATAGGGTAGCGCTATATGAAGTAATGTTAAATAACATTGCCATAAAAAATAATCTCAAGAAGAAAGATATTGATCAATTGGATAATATAATAGAGTCGTCATATACGCGTTGAATGATTACTCTAAAGCAATATGCCGAGAGATTAATAGAAAAGAACATCATAGATAGGTCTGACGTAGAGCGACTATTTAATGACAAAATCAATAAAATTTAATATATAAGTTTGATATCTATGGAAGAATCTTTGAGGTGATGATGATCGTATTATCTTTCGAAAAAAGATATTGAAAAGATGAGGAAAAACATGAAAAAAGTACCAGTTATACAGAAAAAATCTGAAATATACCACAAAAATCAAGACAAGGAAGCTGAATCGTTTATTGACAACTCTCTTGAAAACGAAGTCTTGAAACAATCAGATACCACAACCAATGGAAACAACAATGAGCGTTTAGATGAAATCTGATGGTGGAACAAATTAGCAAACAAATTTAAAAATTTAATATTTAAAAAATCCAATGGAAATTAGCGAACTAATAAAACAAAAGATACCACAGGATTTATGGGAACTGGCAAGTAAATTTGTTATACCTGAAACTTTTTTTAATGAAGATGTAGAGCTTATAATATTGGTCTTAAGGTCAAAGTCTATAGATAAAACGGAAGAGAAACAAAGCTGGTTTAATCTTTTATCGATAATGAACAAAGAACAGATTGATAGACTGAGAGATATTTTGGTTAGAGAAAAACAGAAACTAGAAGAAATAGAGCAGAAATATGAACAAAAAAAGGAAGAAATAAAACAAAAATATGATAGTAAATTCAAGGCCGCTAGTTATGAAAAGACTCTTGATCAATTACAAGAAAATGAGAATAAAAACAAAGAACAAGACAAAGAAGAAGCAGAAAGTTTATTAACACAGATTTAGTCGTTTTAGTATTTTAGGTAAATTTGTTTTTTTAATAGTGTTATGGTTTAAATGAATAGGAGGGTTTTTAAACTTATACGGTCGATAAAAAATAACATCAAAAAAATAGTTTTTTTGCTGATGCTTTTTGTTTTTGTGGGGATAGCTAGCGTTTTAGCTGAATGAGATTTATTGGATAAGGCGTTTGAACCGGCTATGCAACAACAATGATTGGTAGATCTTGGTAAAACAAAGGATCAGGTTGGTAACGAAATCCTTAGAGAGTCCACAAATGTTTCAATTAGTCTATCTTGAATAAGCACATCTCAAAGAGCTCCTTT
>CAJAPL010000119.1 GCA_903943625.1 uncultured bacterium | reverse complement strand
GATCATAACGAGCAAGACTTTTTTCGCTCAAGTGATCTGATTTCTTCTCATATCTTTCTAGAAATTTTTTAACCTGTTCAAGTCTGCGGATACGGTTTTGTATCTGAGCTTTATGTTCTTTCTCTACTCATTTATCTTCCCTATTATCACTTAGCTTATTGGCTTCTCTTTTCAATTCTTTAAACTTATCTATCAACAATTCTGTTCTTGTAATTAAAGAAAAAACACTCAATTCCTCCTTGGTTTCTGTTTGAGTTTTTATCTTTTTTTCTTCTGCTTCCAGATCCGCTTGAGTATCCTCTACTTTATTTCAAACCTCTTCATTTTTTTTCTCTTCTACATCGTCATTATCCACTTTGTTTTTATCTTTATTCTCATACTCGTCTCTATCCAGAGCGTTTTTTTTCATTAGATCTTCGACCTTTAGGCCATCATTGTGATCTTTTTCAGTCTTGTCTGTCATAGCTTTAAAGATATGTAAATTACATCTATAATTATATACAATCCAGAAGTTTTGTCATAAAAAAACAACTCCCCATAGCAAAAGGAGTTGACATTATATTTAAAAATTATCTAATCTGATTTTAGTCTAGATACAACATATTTTCAAGAGTTTTTTTTAATTCTAGTGGTTCTTTATCTCACAATTCATTCTTTATAAGCCCAAATTCCATAATTACATCAAACAAAAAATTTAAAAATTCTTCCTTGTCTATGGGGACGTTGTCGTGATATTTGCTTGATAGATCTTTTAGATACTTTACATATGTTTCCAACTTCAGTTCACCTCAAGTATCATATATATTTTCAAAAAATCCAGTCAGATTAAACTGTTTTATCTCTTCTGTATAAAAAGGAGCAAATATCCCTACAATAACGACAGTATTGGGGTTCTTTCTTAGGTAGGTTATATCGGTTTTGGGGTTTTTAACTTTAAAAAATACATTGTAGATTCATGATATAATTTTCTCATTATTTATGTTTTTGAGTAGCTGTCACAAGAAATCAGCCAGGTCATTATTTATTTTTTTATCTTTCTTGATTTGTTGTGCCGCTTGTTTTGCTTTTTGACCATCTTCTTGCACACGTTTCCTGTCCTCTTCAGTAACTTTGTTTACGTCTTCCCTAGGAGCTCATCCCACATCCAATCATTCTCACAATCATCCTCCCATGTCAAAATCACCCATATCACAGATTAAAATATAAAATAAATCTTATTCAAACGACACTTTTTTATAGTTTTATACTTGAAATTCAATGTTAATTATTTATACAATCGAGCGCGTAATTTTTTTGATTTGATTTTTTTATATGGTGAGGTGGATGAGTGGTCGAAGTCAGCTCACTGCTAACGAGTCAGCCGAGAAATCGGCTCGCGGGTTCGAATCCCGCCCTCACCGAATTCATTAGTATTTAAAATTTAAGTCATGGCTCTGTAGCTCAGCTAGCCTGCCCCGAGACTTCGTGGGTTGGAGCGTCCCGATAAATCGGGAAGGTCGGGAGTTAACTAAAAACTAAAAAATTATAATTTGTTTATTGTTCTTTACATGGCTCTGTAGCTCAGCTGGTTAGAGCGCGTCTCTCATAAGGACGAGGTCGGGAGTTCGAGTCTCCTTGGAGCCAAATGAAAAATTAAAAAAATTCAGAATTGAATTTTGTTTGCAAATTATTAACTATAACCTAAAGACTAAAGGCTGTAGTCTAAATAAAGTTACGTCATTCAAAAAATATATTTTAACTATTTATTTTTCAATTCAAGATGGCAAAAAAGAAATGATGAAGGATAACAGTTGCAATGGTTTGTAAAGAGTGTTGATCAACAAACTATTTTTCTAGTATAAATAAGACAACGACTTCAAAACTAGAACTTACAAAGTATTGTAAAAAATGTAAAAAACAAACAACGCACAATTCAAAAGAAAAATTGAAATAGTGTGCAAATTTTTATTAATAATTTTTTCTAAATGTTAACAATCAGATTATCTAGACAGTGAAGAACCAAAAGACCTTTTTATAGGGTTGTTCTTACAGAACACACAAAACCAGCAAAATCATGATATAAATCAGTTTTGTGATCTTACGATCCATTAAATCATACATTAGAAGTAAAGGTAGATGAAATAAAGTGATATATCGCTAATGGAGCACAGGTTTCTTCAAGATTAGCAAAAATGATTTTCAATCAGACAAAAGATGATGTCTTTTCAAAATTTTTCGTAATGAACACAAAAGACAGAAAACCAAAGAAAGAAGAGAAGAAAAAATAAAGTAAGCGGAAGCATGGTTTATTATTTTTTTAATTCATATATCAAATTTACTCAATGTGAGATAAACAAGCTACAGTAGAAAATATTATTCTCACCATATTAGCGCTTGTGGTTATAGCAATCTGTGTTTGATGTATTTATGCATTTATCCGCGCAATATTTTTGTTTATATTTTCACAATGAAAAGAAGACAAAATTAAAGCAGCTTGGAATAGTATAAGATATATGATTATAGGTATAATCTTCACTATAGTTTTGATGTTCATCTTCCCTCTGATATTCAAATGGATGAACGTAAAATGATACGAAAACTATAGCGCAAGAAATATTTTCAACAGATCGTGAGAACTTATAAAATACGTATTTCAGCTAGGAGATGTAATCAAAGAAAGCCAGCAAGATATGCAATATCGTGGTCAGTTATACTATGATACGACGCCGGATTCTACGACATCAGCAGATTATACTGATTATAGTTTATAAAATTACTTGATAAGCTCCCAAAAATCATTAAAGAAAAAAACAGATTTATCCATCTTATATATGACTTATGAATAGAGGGCACCACAAAATACAAAGATTTGTATCAAAATTGATGCATAAATTTGACAGGTACAGCAAAAATCAGAGACTATTCATTATTTATGTAATCCTGCTTGTGTTTTTTCTTATATTCTTTCCCATAGTTAGGATAGCGTCTTTATGATGATTGGAATGATACTCAGTACGATTAATATCTTGAGCTTATTTCAAAACTATGTTGATTATATTCATATCACTTGGAGCATTGATTTGATGGAATAGTAGTTTTAGATTCAAAAATTTTGTTATCACATATTTATGATTCAAGGAAAATAATTCACTAGTAAACTTTTGATTATTGTGGGTTATCACTACCGCATTTTTTGGTATAACAGATACAATAAATGTTATCAGCAATGCTACTTCCAGAATCAATGTTACATGAAGTGCAAAATTTGTCCAAGTCCTACTTCTTATAGGTTTAATATTTACTTTGGTATCAGTAGTAAAGTGAGCAAAGCAAAACTCTGGTAAAGCCAAGATCGTGAATATAGTAGACGAAAATATAATCAAAGAAAATCAGAATAAGAGAGTATTTAAATGATTATTTGAAGAAGAAAGAGAATAAATTAATCCATATTAAGATCCAAAGATTTTGATTCGGATACTCTATATAAGACATTTCACAGTTTGTCCCATAAGGATGCTCTGACGGCATCTTTTTTTGATAAGTCATTCATTATATCAGAGAAATTACACGGACACTGAAAACACTCAGATTGTATAATCGGAGGTATGTTGGGTATATTATTTCATCCTCCCGGCAACACTCCATTGCCTCAGTTATTATTCTCACCACTATTATTGCCTCAGTTGTTATTACCAGTACAGGCATCTATGTAGTCTGGTATGCCATCTAGATTACCATCTTTGATGTTTACATAAAAATAAGATACTCCAGCCCAAATAATTTTAATCTGATTTTCAAATACATCTCATATCCCATTCATATTGATATCTAGTTGATCGGGATTTATTATATAAAACGCGTTGTCTAGATAACAGATTCATATATGTTTTTTTAATATTTCTATATCTATATTGTTTCAACTATTATTGCCGCTTCAAGGTCAGATACTACAATTTTGGTTTTCATATTTTATAATTCATATAATATTCTTATACCCATCTCAATCTATATCGTCATCACATACATCGGGAATCTCATCTTTATCCATATCACATTTGAAACTTCATAAAGTCCCTTCTGATATTGCGGCCAAACATAAGTCACTCAATCAATCATCACCTCAGTCTCCATTGCCTCAGTCTCAATCGTCTCCACCACCACCATCATATCCGTCCCCTCAATCATTTCGTCATCAGTTAAATAATCATCCTAGATTGGGGAATTGTAGCCTGATATCACAGCTTTGGTTTATTCATATTTCTGGACATCAATCTCCATCTTGGAATAAGTTATAATTTTCTGCGATATCTGGACACAAATCTACATTGTCTCTTATCCCATCGCCGTCTCTATCATTATTATTTTCGTATAGGGGATCAATATTCCCCAAAATAGCTCAAATCTGATTTTCAAATACATCTCATATCCCATTCATATTAAGATCCATCTGATCGGCGTTGGGAATAGGGAACGCGTTATCAAGAGAACAGCTTCATATATGTTTTTTCAACAATTGTGCATCTACATTATTTCAATTATTTTCATTCTCTCCATTATTTCAGTCCCCATTAATATTGCTTGATGGTCAGATACTGCAATCTGGATTTTCATATTTTACGATTCATATAAGATTTTTATAGCCATCCCCATCGATATCATCATCACAGATGTCGGGGATTTTGTCTTTATCCATATCACATTTAAATTTTGATAGAGTTCAATTTAATATTGCATCTAAACATATGTCGGTTCACTTTATTCATATAGTAGCCTCTGCGTCCATAGACACACACTGGTTTACATATAAATTGGATATCAAATTGTAGTTTCATTGTTTATTGTAAATATAATCAAATTTTTGTGGTCGCGTTTTGATATCACCAAACATCTTTGTATCTCCAGGTTGATATTGATTTATTATAAATGGATAGCTTGGCAAGATAGATCAAGCAATATGGGTAGAAAATTTAACTTTATCATAACTGTTTGCGATTAGATTACTTGGGCTTATCAGGTATGCATAGCTGTTGGATAGATTTAAATCTATGACATAAATAGTCAAAAAATTTGTTATTATTTTTCAGTCTTTCAGAATAATCCTCTGGCTGATTGTTCTTGTTCCTCATGCTTGATATGAATGCTGGTACAATAGATTTCTGCTTGTTTCTTTCCTAGAGTCTCATCGATTTGTTTCGATACTTTTTATATCGTCTCTTTGGAATCACCAAATATTTGTCTGGATATTTATCTTTTGTCATACGTTTGGGTTAAGCACATTTGTCTTCAAAGAAGCTCATTTATTGCCAGCGCCTACTCATATATTTACAGAAGCTACTGCTTTTAAATCTGGTCCATCATATCATTTTGCTACAATCGTATAAGTTCAATTTTTTTTCAATATTCTTTTAAATTTTTGTCAGACTGATTTCCATATTGCTACACCATCTCCAAAGTCCCATTTTATTTTATCGATATTACCTACATTTCTAGTATCGAAAAGCACATCAAGATTGTCGTTATCTCATCATATTCAGCTTGTTTCTATTTGCATTCAGTATTGATATTTTACATTCTCTCATACCAGTAAACTTATTTTTGCGGTAGATTGGGCAGAATCTGAATAAGCTTTAGCTCTGATTTTATACATTCAAGGATACAAGAAAGTGTGACTGACTTTTTGTCATTCTTGCCAAGTTCCATCGCCCATATCCCGATTTATTTTACTTACTGCGCCTTTGGTTATAGCATCAAAGTTTACAGTTATAGGGGAGTTCCCTTTTACATCATTCACATCGATGTATATTCAGATTTTATTATTGTTTCAAGTGTTGTTTCATCGCAGAGTAAGATCAGTCTCCTCGGTCCATAGCCTGATATTAACACGACCGTTATCATCTACTATTCAGATAGGGTTTTTTGTGCCATCTCAATCTATATCGTCATCACAGACATCTCACATTCAATCTCTATCTGTATCTATCTGGCTTGGGTTATAAGCGTTTGGACAATTATCGTCAGCATTATCAGACAAATCGCAATCATAGTCATTGTTAAAATCACATTTCACTACATTATAAAGTTTGTATAAAACTTCTAAAACAGTCTTACCGTCAGCCAATTTACCTACATCAACCTTTTGAGCTATTGGCAAATCTATTATGCTTTTGTTCAATAAAACATTTAATTCTGCAATCGGCCAGACAGCTTGTTTGATGCTTCATATTTCTTGGAATCCGCAATTATCTAGATTAAACATACAATATTTCATATAAGTCGAGAAATATTTCACGTCTTCCAAATATCCAGACTTATTTAAATTAGCATTTTCATTTATATATTTTCTATCGACTGAGTTTAAATATTTATCAGCATAGCTTCCTTGCTTAATTTTATCCATCCACTTTTTAATAGTATCCCAATCAGCATGAAAACCATT
>CAJAPL010000118.1 GCA_903943625.1 uncultured bacterium | reverse complement strand
TGTAACGTTTGCAATGGTTGGATTTTGTTGGTTCGAAGTGAAACCATTAGGTCCGGTCCAAGCATAGGTACAACCTGAAGGAGTGGCACTAGCATTCAAATACAAAGTAGCTCCAACACAAAGAGGCGTATTACATCCTACAGTTGTTATTACAGGAATCGGATTTACCGTCACGGTAGTTGTTAATGTAGACTGGCAGGTATTAATTGCCGTCAATAAGCAGGAGTAATTGTGTATCCCGACTGGAGCATTGTTCACCGGAATCGAATCATTTTGCGATCCGGTATTCCAGAGAAATGTACATCCTGCCGGTCCTGTAGCAACCACCCATGTATTTTGCCCAAAGCAAATCGATTGAGGACTTGTGATAGTCCCGACCGGAGTTGCATTTGTGACGACATGGAATGTGTCAACCTGAATCAACCCAGACACAGCGTAGCTATGCTCCACATAAGTGGAATTACCCACAGGTGGATTTACAGATATCGTTGACGTCTGTTGTGCTCCAGGCGTCCAATACCACGTCACAGCACTAGGCACAACGACCCCAATTGTCGTAGGAGCGCCGCTGCACATTGTGACGGTGTGGGTAAAGTACTGCACTTGAGCAGTTACCTGTCCGATAACCATCATCATGACGATTGCAAACAGGATTTGTTTGATTTTTGTAACTTTTGTTTTCACGTTTTTAGGATTTTGTTATTAATGTTTAATTTTTTGTTTAAAAATTCGTTAAAGCTAATGACCAGAATTCGTGACACTTATACTTTTTTACTGGCAATTGTCAATACAAAGTAAAAGTAAATGGGTGATAAAGAAGGTATTAAAAAACTTGGATAAAAATAATCCCAACCCAAATTTTTAATAATATATTTCGTCAATACATAAAGACGTTGAAAAGAAAATAAAATTCTTTACCATTGTTTTTAGTTTATTTTTTAAAATTAAAATGATTTATACTGTAAGTAGAAAAACAATTTTATGAATATCTATTCTCACATTAATTTTGTGATTTACCTTTGCAAAAACAGACAATACGGCATGTACTATGGAATATGCTCCAGTGTGTGGCCAATTTCAAATGTTATGTTCTCATATGCCATGTCCACCAGACCAAAAAACTTTTGGGAATAGATGTCAGATGAATGCAGAATGATATGATTTTCTTTATGATTGAGAATGTAAAATCTCAGCTCCAGACCTATCTAATTGTGAAACATATTTTGACTGATGTAATAATTGTTCTATATCAGATTGAAAATTGATGGCTTGTACGCTGATGTATTGCGAGACGCCACAAGAGCCTAAATGCATAAAATATAAATCAATCTGAATGGCCAACCCAGCTTCAGTTTATTGTGAAAGAAATTGATGAACTCTAGAAATCAAATCTGATGATAAATGACAATATGGGGTATGTAATTTTACTGATTGATCTAGCTGTGAAGAGCGAGCTTATTACAGATGAGAATGCAAAAAAATTTCTCCAATAGAAAAATATTTATCATGATATATTTCAAAAAATTATAATCAATTCCCCGACATCGCATCCAAGATTACATTTTTACAAAACTTAAAAAATAAATTTGCCAAAACATACAGAAACATATCTTCCAGTATCCAAGGATTTATAGAAATGCTATACTCCAATGATTATGAAAAGAAAAAATTTACCTTAGACGCTGATTGAGACTTACTTTCTTTTAGTTTACATATACCCAAATCACGAAAAAATAAATATAGTGAACATATAGTATTAAACAAAAAATGAAGTACCTTAATTTTTAAGTACAACCAGTCAAAACAACTCCCAAATATGATATTTAGCATCACAATTATACAGACAGCAGAACGAGAAAATTTAGTCAAACAATGATTGCTAAATACAAACAAGATAGCTGAATATGGTTGATATGTTTTCTATTATTCTCAAGCGCTAGATATGCCTTATGCTTGAAAATACGCTGAGGAATATTGAGATATGATAAGTTCTATTAATAACATAATCCAGACATTTAAAATTATCAAATAATAAAAAAAGACAGATTTTAAATTTATTACATTATGCCGAGAAAATATAATTATTGTGACTTATAAGTTTTTTTGATATTATACAATTCTTGTTTGATGTTGTTTATTGTGTTATTGAGTTCTTTGTTGTATTTTTTTGTTTCAGTAATAGTCAAATTATTTTGGTTTAAATAGTATTTTATGTTGTTTAGGTTCTGCACATAGTTTCTTAATCTAGAGGCATTATAATTTAAATATTCTGTCTTCTCTATCACGCTCTCCAATTTCGATCACATATCCTCTATTTTTTCTATTTTTTCGATCTTTACTTTGCTTCTTTCCTCTTCCTTGGATTCTTTTTCTGTTTTTATCTCAGTTTTTTCTAAGACATTGTTCTTTATGTTGCTTTTTTTACATTCAACTATCGGAGCGCATCTTTCATTACATCATTTCATTACAGGAGAAGATCATTGTATGCAATTTACACTAATCCCCATACATACATTTCCTTTGCAACAAGTTCAATCTCTCATTTTACAAGAAAAGTCTTGGATATTTTCCCTAATCATCCCAGCATCCCTTCACTCTGCAGACCAGATACTAGAAATATTTGTTTCTGCAAAACTAAATCATGCCAACAAAAGCAAAGCAGATAATAATACTATTTTTTTACTTACAGTATAAATCATTTTCATATAAATACAAAACTAAAACAGATTCTCTTCCTGTGTTGTTATAGACGAAATATCATTCATCAAATTTTCTATCTCAGTTATCTGTTGATCTAAGGTCGCCTCGGGGCTAACAGAACTTACTGAGCTTGGTCCATCAATCGCGCCATTTACAGGGAAGATATTACTACTCTTGGTTTCTGTAGTATTTGATCTAGCTATACTTGTTGTACTACTTGTTTGATCAAAATTATCCTGGCTTGGATTAAGTGCAGGACTTACTAGACTGGTACTATCAAGAGCGCTCGCGTCTCTCATTAAAGTATCGTTATTTACTGAGCTTGGTCCTGCCAAACCAGCAATATTTTGAGATTCATTAGAATTTTCAATAAAGCCCCCTTCCATTCAAGACTCGCTTTTGAATGTATATATTTCTCAATTGGGTTTTATCTGTTTATCATAAAAAGCTAATCATCACCAAACTATAAATAACAATAAAAAGGCTGGGGCATAAACCCTATAAAAATAGAATCTTTTACTCAGATTTTTTTTGCTTCAGTAAACATATTGCATAACCTTTTTCTTTGCAATTTCAGGAGCTTTAGCTCTTGGAAAATAATCCTTTTTAATTTCCATTTTTATAATGTTACGATACTAAACTATTCTAATTAAAAACTAAGTTCTCTGATTATATCTTCATCTTTTATTTTTTCTTTCAATGCCTTTTTGCCATTCAAAATCATAGTCCCCACAGTATTTTTGTTGCTTTCTATAATCTCAGCAATTTCGTCATAAGACTTCTCTTCAAAATAATATAGATACAAAACATTTCTAAATCTTTCTTCAATTTGACTAAGAAATCACATCATAATCTTTTGTTTAAATTGAGTATTTACATTCTCTTTCTCGGTTACACTTTGAGTGTCCTCCACCAATTTTGCAGTTTCGTCGTCTGTATATATGCCAGATTTGCTTGTTCTTATACAGTCGATAGCTGTGTTGTGAGCTATTCTGTATATAAATGTTTTAAAATTCTTTACTTCATAACTTTTTAAATATTCAAACACCTTGATAAACACATCACTCAAAACACTAGTAGCATCGTCTTTGTTGTAATTCAAAATATTTCGCACATAAGAAAATATCTTATCTTTGTACTTATCATACAAAATCTCAAAGGCCTGATTATCTCATCCTTTCACTCTAGTTGACAACTCTTCATCACTCAGTTTTGAAAGTGAAGAAATCTGATCATCACCAAACAGTTTAAACATATCACTAGCTAGCAAATCTAAATTGATATCAATATATTTATTTCTCTTCATATTTATAGACGAAAAATTTTATTTAAAATTTTATTTAAAAAAAATTGTAATCTGATTGCTTTTTTTTATAATGCCACCAATATTTAATAAATATCTTAATCCAGACTATGAGCTCCAAACATAGATTTTCCGTATGATTATCAGTAATATGAATCTTTATATGAATATTTTTTTATATTTTGCGACAAAATTTTGCCAACGCTCAAAAGGATTTTAGACCACAACAAAACTTAAACACAGGTCAACACGCTGGCGACACAGCCGATTTTGACATCATCTCTAGCCTATCTTGAATCCTAGATCAAAGCCAGAAAAAATATCAAAAAACATTTGATTTACAATCAGACTCATCTTTTCAAAGATATTTAAGCGATGAAACACCATTTTCAGATCAATCATATAAACCACTGGACTTAAGGCCAATCGTATCGCATTTTACATACAATAAATCTTCCAAATTTTCACTTAGAGCTACGGCTGGTACGGCATTTGCAGATATGGCATGGGCATTCCGAGAACATTTCGATAAATCTCATAAAATTTATATAGCAAGTGCATATAGATCATATGGACTACAAAATTCATTGCTCAAAAACTGATGTGAGGAAAAAAGATGTGCAGAACCGGGATCTAGCGAACATCAAGCATGATTGGCTGTAGACATATCAGTCGCCAATAAAAATGGAAAAACACTACAGATGACAACATGATCAGATTATTACAAGCGGATGGATGAGAACGCATACAAATATGGATTCCACAATACATATCAAAAATGAGTTGACGTAGATGGTAAAATGGCAGAGCATCGACATCGGAGATTCCTTGGTATCCCTTTCGCAACCTACCTTCATGACCAAAATCTCACGATCGCTGAATACTATAAGAAAAATAAATTTTAAATTATTATTCAAAAACTAATATGTCAAAAAAAGATGATAAACAACATGATGAATTGGAAAAAAAACTTAAAAAAATAATCCAGCAAAAGTCTGAATGAGAGATTTGAGATGATTCTTTAAATGAGGTACAAGCATCCGATTTGGCTAAAGATTCTGATGAAATAGAATCCTTAAAATCACAGATATCTCAGTTAAATAAAGATAAACTAGAACTCACAGAAATGGCTAAAAGAGCTCAATATGATTACATCAATCTAAAGATGGATTTTGATAGATTCATCAGACAGACAAATGAAAAAAATCAGACTATAAATTTGGATGCTCTTATAGATGTAGTCAAAAAATTTCTTCCATTTTTGGAAGACTTGAGAAAATCCCTTGATAATATCACGAGTGAACATCTGCAAGATCCACTGACAAAATGAGTACAGATTGTCTACGACAATTTCATCAAAACATTGGAATCTATGAATATATACCCAATTGAGTCTATTTGAAACGCCCCAGATTGACTATATCATGAGCCTATTTCTACAATGCCTATTGAAGATCTAGAAATGAAATGAAAAATCATCCAAGAATTTCAAAGATGATTTTATTACAAAAAAGATTGAGAAGTCAGAGTGATTGTAACTTCAAAAGTTGTTATAGGTAGTTAATTATTTATACTAAAAAGTATTTTATTTGTAGTTATAATTATACTTATACTCTTTTTTTATTTACTAGACTATTATGTTATCATTCTGTGATTTTTTTGCTTTATAGGTATTGCTATTTATATAGTCCCCAAATTGGTTGTCTAAACTTTGATATGGAGTCCCAATTTCTTTTATGATCTCTCACGTTTCTCTATTTTCATGCTCAGATTCTTTATCATCGATTTCTTGCAATTGTTTGTTCTCAGTTGAGTATTCGTAATATTTCCCATCCTTTTTTACTTTATATTCATCTGGGGCTCAGCCTATTCATTGCTTATACATATAAATATTGCCATTTAATTCACCAAAAAAATATCAATTTTTCGTTGCATAGTCTATTAATATTTTCTCCCCATTCTCAGATTTTGTACTTATCTCAACAATATCTGTTCAGTCGCCATCATAATAATCATCTCACTTTAGACTATTTAGTGTCCTTCAATCTTTTAGTTTTACGTCCAAATTTGAACCACCACCATTAGATATCGCATTTTCGATTAGATTGATTTTTTCATTTTCTAGTCATTTTTCTCCATTATAAACATTTCTCTCATCGTGATTGAGTAACTTTGCTCAAACCGCATTATAATCCAATGAATTTGTATGATATTTTATTGCTATATCCATCATCTGTGCTAATCCAGCAAAATCTTTATCAGATGCAAAATCAGATATTGTAGTTTTTTCAAATTCCGGCTCAGCAGTGCTAAATCTTGCTTGCCCATCTGGGAATTCGCGTCCTTTCAGTTCGTTTATCATTTTGTAATCAGATTTTAGTTTTGTAACTTGCTTGATGCTAGGATTATACTCATACATGATTTGTGTTTCTCCTACAATATTTTTTGGTTTGATATAGACTTTTCAAGCAATCTCAGTCATATAAGCATCTGGTAAATCCAAAGCTGGCTCAAACATATCTCTATTTTCATTAAAAAGAATTTTATTTTTTGCAACTTCAGATAATTTCTTGTGAGATTCCTTTAAGTCTGAATTGAGAGACGCTAAAGAGTCCAGGGTATCAGCCTCTACGTTTCCTACTTGTGCTATTTGCTTTTCAATGTTTTCTTTTTTGTCTGTTTTTGTAATTACGTCATTTGGATTTAAATTATATTTCTGTATATCTTCTTGTGTAAATTGTAATTTAGCACTATCCTGTCATGCTGGTATATCTATTACTGAAGCATTAGATCAGAGAGAATTTATATCACTTATTTCCTCTCATGCATCTCAATCAAGTGGCTGTGTCGATATTTTTGGGCTAAGATCTATTTGTGGTTTTGGTCAATTTTCCTTAGCAATCAAATCTGGCATTTGGAGCTTATAATTTGGATTTATAAATTTTCAATCTGGCATATCGATTTTTAGATTTTGATTTTTCTTTACTATAAAATCAGGCACCTTAGCAGCAGGATTTGTAAGGTCTAATTTTATGCGACTTCAAGTTGTATTTG
>CAJAPL010000117.1 GCA_903943625.1 uncultured bacterium | reverse complement strand
TTCAAAATATCTTCATCAGAGACTAGATTATATTTCTCTTGTATAGGTTTCAAAAAAGCTATGATTTTTTCATAAAGATAATCTTTTACTTCTTTATAACTAAGTCATCAAGCTGTATATCTATTTCTTATATCAACATCTTCCTTATCATCCAAAAATAATTTCAATATCTTATATACATTACATTCGTCAGGGTTTTTTGGTTCTTCAACTGTTTGGGTGTTTGTAGGTATTTGCTTTACCCTCTTCAAGATAGTTTTTTCATCATCCAAAAGTCATATATAGTTATTATAAGATTTGCTCATTTTGCGACCGTCTATTCATGGGACCACAGACACTTCTTCCCTTATATATACACCAGGGACTTTAAATGTCTCTCAATATTGATTGTTAAATTTTATCGCAATGTCCCTAGCGTATTCTACATGTTGCTTTTGGTCTTTTCATACTGGCACAAGATCAGCATCATACAGTAATATATCTGAAGCCATCAGTATGGGATAACAAAAAGTTCAAACTCATATTTCTCAAGATTTTCATTTTGCCAAAGCATCCTTGAAACTATGCATTCTTTCCATAGTTCACATAATAGTTAAACACGTCAAAACCCGAGTTAATTGAGCATGTCCAGGGATATCTGCCGGATTGTAAATAGTGAATCTTTTGGGATCTACACCACAAGCAATAAACAGTTTCAAAGAGTTCATAACATTATTTTTTAGTTGATTAGCATCATGTATTCAGGTATAAGTATGCATAATAGCAGTGAATAAAAATATTTCCGCATCAGGAAATTCCTTAGACAAATCGAGCATAGACTTTATGGATCCAAAATAGTTTCAAATATGCAATTGATCGCTAGTTGCCTGGAGTCAGGTTAGAATTCTTTTTTTCATATTGATAATCATTTATAAATATATCAATTATTAAGCTTTCAATAGTATAATTCAAGAAATTTTTTATTAAACTTTTCGTCTAATTTTATATCATAATAGCTTTATTTCTTAGTAATTCATAGCAATACATACAAATTTATATAGCTGGAAAGATTTCGTAAATATCAAGACATAGAAAAATCAAAATGGCGGATGATTTTTCTAGAGTTTTTGGATACTTTTGGGGTTTATCCTGAAACCCATGAAGGGCAATGCCAAAAGTATCTAGCCTAAGGCATTAAATTATATTTTAAACTTTCATCTTGAAATATAAGCCACCTTTTTTATAAGTTACAACTGCTTTAAATAATAAACATCATTAATGAAATTTTCAATAAAAATCTGACTTTGAATCGTTCTTACATCTTTCGTCTTTAACCTTGTATCTTACCAAGTTTGGGGACAAGAAATAGTAATAGACCCTATAACAAAAAAAATATACATCTCTGGCGGAGACCTTGACAATACAAGTCAAAGCAATTTTCTCAATTCGTATATCAATTCGCAGATAACTACCTGAAGCTCAAATACATGAACACAAGATACGTGAAATAAAATTGTAACTGAAGCAACTCACGACGTAATATCAAGTTGAGGGACAGAATTTGACTTGGCATTAAGTTGGATGTATGCAAATTGACTAACAAAATACAACAACACCACAGATTACAGACCATACGATAATATACTTAGGGAGGAAGCAGCAAAAATAATATCCCAAGCTTACGTAAAATTTTGATATAGTCAGTTAATAAAAAACAATAACTGCTCGTTTGGAGATACAAGCACAATAAATCCTGAATTATTACTATATACATTAAATACTTGTGCACGAGACGTAATGAAAGGTAAAAACAATAATTTCTATCCCAAGCTTACACTCAAGAAATCTCATATCGTAACAATTCTCATAAGAATGTTTGAACAAAAATTATCAAACGAAAATCAAACACCTCGACGAAATGAATATTATCTAAAATGAAAGGCTATATGACTCACAAAAGAAACGAATATGAATAATCTTGAAGCCGATGCCACAAGATATGAAGTAGCAATAATGGTATTTAGATTAAAAAATATAATAGAAAACGAACAACTAAAGGCAATGAGTTTAGATGCAATAAGTAAAATACAGACTCAATACACCCAAACATGAACAATAATATCTCCAACTCAAACGAGTAATGGGACAGATTTATCAAATCTTTTTGTAGGAACAAACGTTAATAATGACCCAGAGCTTACAGAGGCAGTTAGCTGGATGTATGACAATTGACTCACTCAATATAATACTCCATCCACATACAATCCATTCTGAAGTTTAACCAGAGACGCATCAGCAAAGATATTGGACAAATTTTCAAACTTATTAAATCTCGCCAATACAAATTCATGATATCTACCGGACGAATGTAAGTTTACAGATCTATGATGACGAGATGATGCGATGAAGTCTTATATAGAGAATGTATGTAAAAAATGACTTATGAAATGATGAAACTGATTGTTTACCCCAGGAGAAAACGTGACTAAAGCCCAATTCATAGCATCGCTCATAAGGATGTCCGAATGAAAATCACTTGATGAAACAACCATGCCACGATGGAAAAATTATTTTAATAAAGCAATGGAACTATGAATAGTTTCAGCATCAGATAGTATATGATTTGATAACCCCATATCCAGATACGAAGTAGCACTGTTTATATACAGATTCAAGGTAAAATATCTCATATTAAACAATCTCAATCAATCCAAAGTACAAGATGAAATAGTCACAACAGTGCCATGATCTATATCAACTTGAGCAAACGGCAAGGCTCAAGCAAACATATATGTGGATACAAACATGATAAATAATTGAACATTTAATATATGATACATAGAAATTTTAGGCACAAGATATAAGATAGTTAAAAACACAACTGCCAAATATAGTATTTGAGACAACAGTTTCGTATGGTATGGAGACTTATTTGACCTAGAATCCGACGCTAAAATATGAACCACAAATTTCATAATATGAAACTGATATCTCATAGAGTGAATGGTTAGAATAGATGGGAAGTGAAATTATAAAATACAATGACTATCAACAACCAGCGCTTATTATCAGTTAAATCAAATATAGAAGTGGTCATTAGACTTTAGACTCTATACTAAAATAATATGGAAATTAAAAAAATCTCTACGGAAAAGTTGATAGATCTAAATAAACACCCTAGACCAAATAGTTTTGAGGAATTTATATGACAAGAGCATATCAAGTGAGTACTCAAAACCGCCATTAAAAGCGCACAAAAAAGAGATAGTCATATGTGACACATATTATTTTCTTGACCCAGTGGATTTGGCAAAACCACAATAGCCCATATCATTTCTAAACAATGAAACATTTGAATAAAGGCAGTTACATGATATGCCATATCCAAACCATCAGAGATAGTAAGTATTTTAAATAGCTTAGAGTCTTGAGACATTTTATTTATAGATGAAATTCACAGACTCAAACCAAATATCGAAGAGGTGCTTTATATAGCAATGGAAGATTTTGTAATAGATATGGTAATGCCAGAATGATGAAGTGTTAGGATCCCTATAAATCCCTTTACTCTGATATGAGCAACGACTAAATCTGAAAGTCTAAGTCAACCCATCAAGAACAGATTCATCTACAATTTCCATTTTATGGATTATTCTCCAGAAGAAAAAAAGATCCTAATAAAAAAATATCTAACTGAATATAAAATAAATTTTGATGATACAATCCTTTCTCATATAAGTTCCAAAGTAGACGCTGTCCCTAGAGAAATTCACAATATGTGCATCAAAATCAGAGATTTTCTAGTATCAAGAAACGAAAAGACATTGGATGAAAATCTTCGGAACCAATTTATACTACATTCCAAAATTGACGACGGCGGAATTACCCCTCTCCACAAAAAATACTTGGAGATACTCAAAAAAGCTGACAGACCAATGTGATCAAAAGCAATCGCAGTACAGCTAGGCATCAATGAAAAAGCAGTTGAAGAAGACGTAGAACCATTATTATTAAAATTATGAAAAATCGAAAAGACTGCTTGAGGTAGAGTTATAATTTAAGGTTAATTTAAGGTTAACCTATATAATGATAACAAAATTTTACAATTAATGAATTAAGAATGATTTATACTGCAAGTAAAAAAGCACTTATAGTTTGACTATTACTATCATGATTAATTGTTACAGGATGTAGCACGACACCATTAGAACAAAACACCACACCAACGCCGACACCAGTAGGACAAAACACTACACCCACTCCAACGCCCACTCCCACACCTACTCCTACTCCCACACCAAGCCTATCAGCTTATACATTACAAGACGTTGAAAGCCACAATACAAGAGGCGATTGTCGGACAACAATTAATGGTAAAGTTTATGATATAACATCAGCATTTGGCAAACATCCATGATGAGACGATAAATTGGCTACTCTATGTTGAATAGAATGAACAGTAAAATTTAATACACAGCATTGAACAACCGATAAGGCAAAGTCACGGATAAATACACTGGGAATCTGAACTTTAAAACAATAAAATATAAAGTTTAATGCTCATACCAAAATTTAGAAATCTCAAAACATCCACACAGATCAGCATCAAATTTACATTATTTACAGTAGTTTTGGTGCTACTTTTTGGCGTAGTAGCAAATATTGTGTTTTTCAGAAACCGATATTCAAAAGAAGAAATGAAAGTAACAATGCTACCACCACCAATTATGTGAAACGCATGAATTAAAATAATTCTATGAAGGAATAGATGACCAGACACTGAAATATTTGATATCAGTAGCTTTGAATGAAAAGCTATATTAGCATCTAAAAAACGAAAATCAATTATAGAAATAGAAGATTATTATTTCATCTACAAAGTTGTAAATAGTAAAGTATACATAGCAAATATAACTCCGCAGATAAATATACAAAAAAATCTGATTTTCACTAGCCTGTATCTAACATTCATATTCTGAATAATAGCATACATAATATCTCTCCTTTTTGTTGAAACAGCACTCAAAAAACTAAATAGATTATTACACTTTTTAGATACAGTCAACATAGATAATCTACACAACAAAATAAACATATTCTGACACCCGCAAGATGAAATAAATAGATTAAGCAACAAATTTAATGAGACTCTTGAAAAAATAAACAAACAAACATTAAGTCTAAAAGATTTTGTTTCCAATGCGTCTCATGAACTAAAAACGCCATTAATGGCTATAAGCACAGAAATAGACTATATAAAAAAATCCAAGAAATATGATAATTGATTAGATAATATCAAAGAACAATTGCAAAATATAAATAGCATATTAGAGACGCTAACCACAATAAGCAAGATAGAATCTACGCAAAATCTGGACTTTAAAGAAACAGATATAAGTAAGCTAGCTCAGACAACAATTGATACGCTACAGAAACTATACGAACATAAAAAAATAGAAATAGGCGCCAAAATACCAAAAAACATAATTAAATCTGTACACTCACAAAGTTTCAATATCATTATTAAAAACCTTTTAGATAATGCATTCAAATTTACTCCAGATTGATGAAAAATAGAAATAAACTTAAATAAAGATAAATTTGAAATCAAAGACTCTTGAGTATGAATAAGGCAAGAAGATATAGACCACATACGAGAAAGGTTTTGGCAAGCAGATCGTAGCAATACAGATACAAAAAGCTTTGGACTATGACTTTATCTTACAAAACTTCTTGTCCAAAAACATTGACGGAAAATAGATATAAAAAGTGAGATCAAAAAAGGAACAACATTTACCATAAAGTTTTCATAATTTTAAAAATAAAAATGAATATATTACTAGTCGAAGACCACAAAATAATAGCAAATAATATTAAAAAATATTTAGAGCTAGAATGAAACAATGTTTCAATAGTTGATAATTGACTTTATGCAGTAGAGATCGTTAAGCATCAAATTTTTGATATTATCTTATTGGACATCATGCTCCCCTGATTGGATTGAATATCAATATGTAAAAAAATCAGAGAATCTCAAAATAGTACACCAATAATCATGACAACAGCAAAATGAGAACTCGAAGATAAACTAGAGTGATTTGATTATTGAGCTGATGACTATCTAGTTAAACCATTTGATCTCAAAGAGCTTTCTGCTAGGATAAATGCAATAAGTAAAAGAGTAGCAATCAAAGACGTAATAG
>CAJAPL010000116.1 GCA_903943625.1 uncultured bacterium | reverse complement strand
TTTCAAAAAACTTAAAAAAGAATCATTTTCGTCATATAAATTTATATCGAAGTTTTCAAAATATTTCGTGAACAGTTATTATAACTCTTTTTCAAGTTATTTTAGCGATTATACTAGCTGGTATTGCCGCATTATAGGTAGTCGTGTGAATAACATCAGCTTTTTTTGCAAGCTTAATTCCCTTTGTTAGACAATAAAACATAAAATCATATCTATTGTTTCATACCCTATATATTTCTAAATTATCACTCAATTTTTCATATTTTGCCAAGGTTTTTGAAAATCTAGAAGTTAAAACTGTTACTTTGTTTCATTCTTGAGTCAATCAATTTATTAAGTTATCAAAAAGTATTTCTACTCATCAAACGTGTGGCTTAAATAATTCCAGTAAAAAAAGAATTTTCATATTTTTGTGTCAAGATTAAATTCATAACTCTTCCCTTGTTATAGTTGCAGTACCTACTTTTTCTACCACTATCCCACTTGCCTTATTAGCCAGCCTCACAGCGGCTTCCAAATCATATCAGGCACTCAAGGCATATGAAATAGTTGCTATAAATGTATCTCCAGCTCATGTTACATCGAAAACCTTACGTTCCTCTGATGGTTTAACATGGGATACATTTCAATCTATTGTAATCAAACTTGATCATTTAGATCATCTTGTAACAACAAGATTTGTTTTGTGGTTTTTAGTAAAATCTTTTCAAAATAATTCTATGTCCTTATCTGTATTATCAATCTTTTGTCCAATCATTTCGCGGAATTCTCTAAGATTGGGTTTAATAAGGTACACGCCGTAAAACAAGGAAAGATTTTGAGGCTTGGTATCTACTAGTATTTTGGATCATATTTCTTTTGAAAACTCTTTTAAAAAATCAACCAACTCTTTATTTATGATTCATTTATTATAGTCAGAAATTATGATGTATTCTGGTTTTTGTAGGAACAATTCTTTCATGATATCTTGGATATCTGATTTTGTTAGCTTATTCTTTTTTTCATAATCTACTCTTAAAAGTTGTTGTTTATATTGAGAGTCCATGAATCTTACTTTTGTGATTGTCGGGTTATCTGAAACCACTGGGATTAATGTAATTTCGTTCTGTTCACATAATTGTTTGAATTTCAATCAGTTCTCATCTTCTCATATTATGCTTATCAATCTAGCTCATCAATCTAAACTCGTTATGTTATTTGCGACATTTGAGGCTCCTCATAATCTATATTCCTCCAAGTCTACACTTAGTAATGGCATTGGGGATTCTGGATTTTTTCTATCTGTGTTTCAATAAACATATTTATCTAACATAGAATCTCATATCACTATAATATTTGACATTATTGTTTGTCAGAATTTAAAAAATCTATAATTTCACAGATTGTATGATAAATCGTCATATGGCATTCTTGGATCCTAGGTGTATTGTCTGATGGGACTACTAATGTATAATCCATAATATCTTTTAGCTTTCATCATCATTTTCATAATAATCCAATTGTTGTTATTCATTTCTTTTGAGCCAACGCTACGGCTTTAATAACATTATCTGAATTTCAACTAGTAGATATTCACAATAAGATATCTCATTTATGTCATAATCATTCTAATTGCCTGGAAAAAATTTCATCAAAAGAATAATCGTTTCATATTGCAGTAATAGCAGATGTGTCGGTGGTTAATGCGATTGCTGGCAAAGATCTTCTCTCCAGTTTATATCTTCCAGTAAATTCTGCTGCTATATGTTGAGCATCAGCAGCACTTCATCAATTTCAACAAATAAGTATCTTATTTCAACTTTTTATAGCCCCATCTATTATTTTTATTATATTTTTTAGAGCCTCTTCATTTTTATCTATA
>CAJAPL010000115.1 GCA_903943625.1 uncultured bacterium | reverse complement strand
TGGCAACACTGCATTTGAGCTAAACCCGATGGAGCGTATTGCCTATTTCATGATGAATTATATATCTTGGACTACGCGAACTATGAAAATACATAAAAAGATATAGAAGAAATAAACAAAAAATTGCTATCCAAAATAAATTAAATCAGACTCAAATAAATTAAAAAATTTTACTCTACAAATTGCTCACAAAAACCATATCAACTAGATAATATAAGTTTTTAAATTAATAAATTTATTACCATGCAACAGACATTACAAAATCTAGCAAAAGCATTTGTATGAGAATCACAAGCGAGGAACAGATATACTATGTATGCAAGCGTAGCTCGTAAAGAATGATATCTCCAGATAGCGGATATATTTGAAAAAACAGCTATGCAAGAAGCAGAGCATGCATCACGATTTTTTAAAATGATCCAACAGCTTGAAGAAAAATCTTGAACTAAGGTATGAGAAATGATGATAGAAACATGAGTCCCTATCATGAGATGAACAACATTAGAAAATCTAGGGTATGCAGTAGCGGGGGAATCACACGAATTCGAATCTCTATATCCAGAATTTGCAAAGATAGCACAAGAAGAATGATTAAATGATATAGCAGCTAGGATAAATAGTATCTCTAGAGCAGAACAGCATCATGCAGAAAGATATGCTAAACTTCAAAAAGAACTTAATCAAGAGTCATTATATGCAAAAGCAGAAGATACTATCTGGATATGTGATAAATGTGGCTACGAATACGTATGAAAAAATCCACCAGCAAAATGTCCTTCATGCTGACACGAACACAATTATTTTCAAGTTAAGTGTGAAGTCTATTAGTCCTCCTAGTCATTCCGGCGTTTATCCTGTAAAGGATTATTTTTTGCAGCCGGAATCTAATTTTGTCATTTTGAGCAAATCGAAGAATTCAGTTTGGTTGTTTTATAAAAGAACCTCACTCGCTAATATTTTATTGCCTTCGGCGAGATACTTTTGGCATTACCCCAAAAGTATCCAAAAACTCTAGAAAAATCAGTCTGCGTATGATTTTTCGACTTTGCTACTAAGCAGTCTTTCTAGCTTAACATATTTAATATTTAATTTAAATGCATAACAATAGCTATCGGTTTTTAAATAAATGTAGTCAATTGTTTGCTTTTTATGTATGACCAGGGGCTCAAACAACCATCGCAATTGCGGGGCAGGTTTGTAAAGAATCCCCCGACTCCACTTAGGACTTCGCCAAATAGTTTACTAAATTTTATGTAATTAACAAAAAGGCCTTCACAATTTGTTTGAGTTTACCAAACAATATGACTATGTGAAAATAGCTCATAGCGACCGGGGCCCGCTTGCGGGGGGAGCTATATGGAATTACCAAAAATAGAGAATTATATATAGATAACTAGTCTGTAAAAATACAACGAGTTTTGTGAAGGCTTGATGTTTTGGTACTTTTGCATCAAGGCAAAAGTACAAAGAAAAATAAATATCTTTTAAAAGACATTCTACAATTTCCCACTCCTAAAACTTATACTAATACTTTTCTCTGCTCAACCTTCTAACTTGCTTTCATCCAGCTTTCAGCCTTTAATTAACTTCGCTAACTTGAATCTATCTATTTCCATAGCATCATCCAAAAGTCAGAGCTTATTTAGAATTTCTTTCAAAACGTCCTTATCTTTGATACTTATATTTTCAACTCTTGAAATGGAGAGTTTACTATGATT
>CAJAPL010000114.1 GCA_903943625.1 uncultured bacterium | reverse complement strand
TTTTTGAACTTCAGGAGAAATAGTAGTATAAAACCTGTTTCGATCAACAGATATCCCAAGCGATCTCCATAGATTTTCATACAATACCTTATATTTATCTACAAGTTCAAGACATTTTGATATAAAATCCTTGCGCTCTACATCCTTAATATTTATCCCAAGATCTCTTTCCACAAGCTGTTCTGTCGGGATTCAATTATTGTCATATCACATCGGATAAAAGACATTGTATCATTGCATCCTTTTATATCTTGCTATCACTTCCGCCTGTGAATAAGAAAATATATGTCATATATGTATTTTTCATGAAACCGTAGGAGGGGGCGTATCTATAGAATATATAGGCAGTGAGATATCTTCCTTAAATTTATAAGTCTGATTCTCGTCTCGGTATTTTTGCCGTTTTTTTTCTACTTCTCTAGGGTTATACTTATTTCACATATCAAATTTTGATTGACTAAAAAAGATTGGCGTTGATTCGCTTCCATCTTTCTATGTATCTACATTTTTATTTCAAGAAAAATTGATTTTAGCTTGAATTAATACTATGGGACGATATAATAAAATGTCAAATACAAAAAAACAAATATAAAAAACAAGACCTATGAACGAACATCTCGAAAAAATCGCAAACTGGGATTTCAATAAAGGAATCCGAAGAAACATGGGAGATAGGATTTGTATATCTCTTATCCCCATTGTCCCACCTGAGACAATGACAGTTAAAGCAATGAGCGAAATAGCCGCTAATTATTGCGACAACAATGAGAGCAACTACACACTATTATTTCACGAGGGCTGTTGGTTTACCGAAAACAAAGAAATTGCCAAAGCGCTGGTACAAATGGGAGCTTTGTTAGGAACAGTCGAGCATAGTGTACCGGTAGAGTAAAATGCTTTACAGTACTTTTAAGTTTAAGCCCCAGGTTTTCTTCCTGGGGCTTAACGCAAATAAGAAAAGATAACTCACTCAATATTTGCAAATTATAAAAAAATACTTATCATTAGTATAGTTTATAACTTGTAAACCAAACAGATGAAAATAAAAACAGGCGAAGATAAGTACATAGACTTACACCAACTGATGGCAGAAAAAAACGCATCAGATCTATATTTAACATTTTGAGAGCCTCCTACTCTCAGGATAAATAATCAGTTACATAGGCTAGAACAGTTACCTATAATGACTGATGAAATGCTAAACGAAATAAAAGAAAGGCTAGTAAAACCCGAAATGGCTGAATATTTTACAAAAAATTTAAGTATTGATTTATGAGTGTCAAACACATGAAGACGCTATAGAGTAAATATATCAAAGCAGCAATGACATATCATGATAGTCTCAAGATTATTTATGGAGGCCGCACCCACGATAGATCAATTATGATTACCAGCTATACTCAAAGATCTAGCATCCAAAAGCAGTTGAATAATATTGGTCACTGGTCCTACATGATGCGGGAAATCCACAACACTAGCGGCTATGATACAAGAAATAAACCTAAATTATTCCAAGCATATTATCACTCTTGAAGATCCTATTGAATACAAGTTTAAACCAGAAAAATCTATAATCGAACAAAAAGAATTATGAAGAGACGTAATCTGATTTTGATCATCAAGTAAATTTACACTCAGACAAAGACCAGATGTGATATTATTTGGAGAAATAAGAGATTTGGAAGGCATCAAGAATGCAATTTTATTGGCTGAAACATGACACTTATTAGTAGCGTCTATTCATTCTAGATCATCCGTACAGACATTAAACAAGATAATATGATCTTTCCCCGCAGAGCAACAGAATCAGATCAGAATGCAACTAGCAGAAAACTTGCTTGCTATAATCTCCCAAAAGCTTATAAAATCGCAGGACAACCTATCTATGGTAGTCGCGATGGAAATCATGATAAACAATACTGCTATAGAAAATATGATAAGAGAAAATAAAATGAACATGGTGAACAATACAATACTAACAAATAAAAAATACTGAATGCAACTAATGGAAGAAGAGCTAATTAACCTTGTAATCAACAAGAAGATTACAGTGCAAGATGCTATAAATAATGCAAACGATCCACTGTACATCTCAAAAGAACTAGTAAGCAGAGGCGTAATAGCAAAATAAATACAATGCAAATACTAAATTTCTTATTCCCCAAACACTGTATCAACTGCGCTCAATCAGGAGAGTATCTTTGTCTTGATTGCAAAAAAAAACTTGTCGCACATCCAGAAATATGTCCTTATTGCCATACATATAATAGATTTTATCAGACATGTTTCACTTGTAAGAATAAAAAAAATAATTATTTAAGCTGACTCATAATAGCATTTGTATACGATAAAATACTCAAAAATCTTATATTCAAGGTAAAATATTTTCACAAAAAAGATATAGCAGAATTTTTGGCTCAAAGATTATTCCTTGTGATACAGACCAATCAACTACTACAATATCAAACCAATGTTTTAAATGAAGAAACGCTGATATCATACGTACCGTCCCATCGATATAGGAAACATTTTATAAAATGATACAATCCTTCTCGTGAAATAGCAAAACTATTGGCACAAAAACTAAGGTTAAATCTTATAAACATAGTGAAGAAAACAAGAAACACCCGCCAACAAGTCACACTCACAAAATCACAGAGAGAAGCAAATCTAAGTGATGCATTCCAATTAATAAAAAATTCACATCTACAATGAAATGAAACGATAATATTTATAGATGATATCACGACTACTTGATCCACTCTAAACGAAATAGCAAAAACCATTAAAAAAGAATATCCTCAAATTTCCATATGGTGAGCAGTCTTATGAAGACACGATAGCTAATAACTAATAATTAATAAAGATTAACTAACATCTTTCTGTAATTTTTCACTATGTCTTTAAAAATTTGTTTATAAATTTTCACAGAGAAAATTTGTTTATAAATATTGTGTAACAATATTTGTTTATAAATTTTCATAATGAAAATTTGCTTGTAAATATTGTGTAGCAATATTTGCAAAAAACATACTTTTCAAATATAATTAGAGTGTGCCATTGTTCCAATGAAACAGTGTTACAATGAAACATTTAAACCTTTAAATATTTTCTCATGTCAGACGATAACAAACAACCAATCAATCCAAATACAGACAATAATCTGAATCTAGATTTTGATATCAATTTAAAGCCAATTGAAGAACCAAAAAGCACAAAAATAGAAACAAATCTAGATTTGCAAACAAATTCCAACATCCCCACCGATAAAACAAATTTAGATTTCGATATTAATCTAACCGCCAAGCCAAAAGAGCAAGATATTGCGCCACAATCACGAGTTTCTGCACCAGAAATACAACAACCAATACAAGAAGTAATTGCGCCAGTGACTGATATACAGACACCAATACCAGCGGTAGAACAACCAATAGATAATATAATATTAGACCAAACAAAAGTCGAATATAATGCAGACTTAAAAGCCGTAAATGACACCATACAACAACTCCAAGAAGCAAGAGAACAATGAATACAAAAAATACCAAGTAACAAATTAGATGAGATTGTGACTACTCAGACAATGGACGCAAAAATAGCACAACAGGAAACAAAAAACATAAATGCAGTACCTATGTGAGCAATCAATTTAGACGAAATCTTACCCACCCCAGAAATTACAACACAAAGCCCCATACAAGATACTCCTCAAGTACAGTTTCCTCAATCAATCCAACAATCACAAAACCCATATGATATGGCACCACAAGTAAAACCGCAGACAAATAGCAAAGAACATAAAAAACACTTAATTATGGTTGTATGAATAGTTGCGGTTTGTTTAATTGCATGATTTTTTATTCTCAAAACCATGTATCCAATACAATTTGGAGCAAACGATTGATGATCATGAAACAACACAGATACAACCACACAAGATCCAAGCCCATTTCAAGACACGCCTCCTCCGCCAACAGAAGAGCTTATACTCACCTGAGAAACTCTTGTAGATACATGAGCAGATCAAGTCATCAATGAGCTTACTTGAAGCTTAGAAAATCTTAGCTGAGATATTACAGATCACAACATAACAGACCAAGCAGATCCATTCCAAGTGCTTGATACATTACAGACAACAGATGAACAAAAAAACAAGCGACAATCGATTCTCTAAAAGATTTTGCCAGCAAATGACAATACTACTTAGATTTATGAAAACAGAAAAAGATATCAGACATGATGAAATTCTGAACATTATTAAAAGGAAAATCAACTAGCTTTATAAATCAGATTGAAAGTTGAGAAATTTTGGATATATCATCTTTAGATTCATACCTTGCACAAGCTTCGTGATATTTACAAAATTTACAAGAATTAGAAAATGCCGCAAATACCGCACCACAATGACAAGATACACAAGAAGCAAGCAGTGGCTTCACCGAAGGTCAAACATGAGCACAAACTAATTAATAAACCAGAAACCACACACAATTATAATAATTTAAATAATCTGATTGAAAAATATATTTTCTATCTCCAATACGAAAAAAACGTAAGTCCAAAAACTATAGAAAACTACTCTTTATGGTTAAACAGATTTTCTGAATATATCGGAGATATAAATATAGAAAAAATCAAAAGCATGCATGCATTGGATTTTAGAATACATCTCAAAAATACCTGATTAAGCATCAAAACAATAAACTATCACATAGTCGCTATCAGATCTTTTCTAAAATTTCTACTCAAAAACGATATCGATTGTATTAGTCCAGATAAATTAGAATTATCCAAAATACCAGCAAGAGAAGTAAATTATCTTGAAGATGACGAAGTAAAATCAGTATTGGAAATGCCAAGTAAATTTTGAAAAAATCCTCTACAAATAGCCAGGGATGAAGCTATATTGCGATTTCTTTATTGAACATGACTGAGAGTTACAGAATTAATCTCTCTAAAAAAATCAAATATAAAAGTTGATTCAAAACAATTTACCGTTATCTGAAAATGATCCAAAATAAGAGCAATATTTATGACAAATCAAGCCAGAGAAAAACTTAAAAAATATTTATTATCTAGAGCAGATGATTCAGAATTTATTTTTATAAGTTTATCCAAAAATTCTTTTGGGCAAACTCTTAGTAGAAATAGCATAGAAGAGATAGTGAAGAGATATGCCAGTTTAGCAGGCATAAAGAAAAGAGTGACTCCACATACCTTACGTCATAGCTTCGCGACTACATTAATAAAAAAATGAGCAGATATTAGAGCAGTCCAGACATTACTTGGGCACTCCTCTATTACAACAACTCAAATTTATACTCATATAGATGATAAACATTTACAAAAAGTTCACGATCTTTTGGATGAATAGCAACCAGAGATTGACTTCTTATAGCAAATAATTATAGTAAAAACATATGGGGATGCTTCTGGATTTGATAGGAGGATCACATAGATAATGACCGCCGCTACTCTATGAACGCAATGAGATTAATCTTCGTTCAAAAAAAAATGCAAACGCATGAAAATCTCTTCTTTGAAGAGCTGACCTTGTGAGAGTAGCTTACGCTGCTTAATCAAGCCAGTAACTAACCTCGCCAAGTGACTCCTACTAACCACGAGGTCGACCTAAGTAGGAAACCCCCGTTGCTTTTGTAAAAACCTATGCCTGCTTGTTGGCTAAAGTAAGCTTCAAAGGTAACACTAAAAATCTGCTTAATAAATAAGCTATTGCGGTAGAAATTGTTGTTTATGCCTTTTAGACATGGGTTCGAATCCCATCATCTCCAAAAACTTAGAGAAATACCGGTCAATAATTATAGAAACTCACGATTTAGGTCGTGATTTTTTTATCGCCCAATAAATATTGACT
>CAJAPL010000113.1 GCA_903943625.1 uncultured bacterium | reverse complement strand
ATTATCATCTGTTTCTTTGTCGTCTTTCTTTTCTTTCTTATCTTCATCTGTTATCTTATTATTATCATCTGTTTCTTTGTCGTCCTTGTTCTTATTTATTTTTGCGTCTCTAGAAGCTACTGATTTTTTTGCTAAGAATCTCAAAACTAAATATGTCCTTTCTCAAAACTTTCAATCATTTAAATATTTTTCATCTCATGCGGCTAAAGGATAGTCTGCATCATCTTTATATTGGGCAGCCTCTGACAATATTTTTTGTTGGAATGCTAAAATACTATCAGACTTGTGGTTGCCTGGATTGGCTTTATATTCTTGATCAGCCTTTTGAAGTAAGGCTTTGAGTTCATTTCACAGTGTAGGATTGTCTGATGTGATGCTACTAACATTTCAAGATATATACACATGTACACCACCAGAATCTCAATGTACAGCTTCTATTATTTTGTCTTGATTATACACTGTTATATTTTTGATAACTTTAGATTTAAAGTCTTCATCACTATCATCATCAGATTTTTCTGATTTATCTACATCATCTTCAGCAACTTCTTTTGATAAAGCTCATATCTCTACTTGAGTCTGAAGAGTGTTTAGTTCAAATTGAAATTCTTGTACCGCCTTGTCTATTTCAGATTTTTCAGCGTTGTTATATAACTCATCAATATAGTCATTGAAATCATTTTGAAGTTCTTCGCGCTTTTTCTGATCGCTTAGATCGACTTTTTTTCAGACTCAATATTTGTCTGTTGTCTTTTTAGCTTCTAAAAAATCCGCCTTGAATTTAATCTCCAATAGATCATCAAGCTGCTTTGAATCCACCTTTATTGACTTGGAATCAAGCTCGTTTTGCGAAATTTCTTTTATAAAATCTGGACCTGCCATTTTTATAGATTGATAATAAAATATATAATACGAATACAATTTTATCCCAAACAACAATATTGTCAAATTTGTAGAGCCCTTTATTGCTCAAACAAACCATTAATGACAATATATTATATAATATGTTTTTAACATACTGTAATACAGATACAAAATAAGACAAGTGGCATTTTTTTAAAATTAAATCAGATTTTAATTTTCTTTTGACAAGAAAAAAATTTTGGGGTACTATATTATTGACATCAAATATTTAGAAAATAAAAAGTAAAAAAATGGCTGGAAAAAAAACTTTACAAAAAAAATCTTTGAAAAGACACACTCGTGTCTTGAAAAAAACCCAGAATCGATTGGGAAGATTTTTTAAACAATTAGCAGGTAAAGAGCTAGCTATTTGAATCTCTATATGATTTGTATTGATGTCACTTTTGATGCTATTCGCAAATAGTCTAAGAGTAGATCCAACTGGGAACACATGATCTCAAATCCATGCTGCTGCTAGCGTAGAAGAAGAATGATCTGAAACTCAGGCCTACGCAGGTATAGATACTGAAGTAATGCCATGAATATGACAATAGGCAAAAAGATTAATAAATACAAAAAAAAGCCCTCTGCGGAGGACTTTTTTTTTATGAATAAAATGTTTTAGAAATTAGCTTATTTTGCTTTTGAGGATTTTTTTGGGAATAGATTATCGTTTAGTGCTAATGCAAAATCTTTAGCTTCAGTATTGCCCTGTGGATAAGCTCCGCCAGAATTTATGTAAGTTGTCAATTTTTCTTTTTCAGTCAAATTTATTAGACCAATCAAATCTCGTTTCTCTTTATCAGAATTTTTAATCCAATCAGCAAAAATTTCTTTTTGTGTGTTTGCTATTACATATAGGAAGTTTTCTTTATTTGCCTCATTAACTAATTCTGATAATACGAATGTTCTAATGTTCTCAATATAATACAACATCGTTTCTTTATCTGATAGTGCTATAATGTCTGATAAAATTAATGGTTCGCAGTGGGCTATCAAAGAGACAACTTTTTCTATATCTAATCAATCCACGGGATCTTTTGTAATACCCTCGCTTATAATAGATTTATTTATTATGTAAGATAGATTTCACAAATTTGTATTTTTCGCTATTGTAATAAAATTATCTAAGTTTACATTATTTAAAACATAAGCTAAACGAGTTTGTTCTGTATCTCTAAATAGAAGTTCTGATCTAATAACTGAGTCAGAATAAAAATTATTTATAAAATAAGAGAAATTCTTTATATCAACATTATCTATAAAATATACCAAATCATCTGGAGGCAGTTGGGCAATCAATTTATTGCAATTTCCTCAGGTCGAATTGATTAAATAAGATAAGTTTTCAATGCGTGTGTTTTCTCACAAGTATATTAAATTATCTATGTTAATCCCTCGTATCACAGATGTTAAATTTTCTATATTACTATGATTAATTAAATATGTTGTTTTTTCTGGAGAAATTTCTCCTAAAAATCTCAACAGTTGGTATCATGATGCTCATTGGCCTCTATTAACTAGTAGGCGTAACTTAGTCGTATCGGCATTATCAATTAAATACTTTAATTTTGAGTCGTCAATATGTGATTCTAATGCATCCAATATAATTTCTTTTTGTCTATTTAGTAAATTATCTGCATCTAAGTTAGCTTCTTGTTTAGTTTTAAATGTTGTTTTTATCTCTTTTGCCGTAGCGGCCATAGTTTTTTTACATTTTCATAACTTGAGTGATTCAAATTTTCCAAAGGTTGTTAAACTTTCATCGTCATGAGTGAAGTAATTTTTTAACTGATCAAAATTAATTTTAAAAAAAGATCCTATCATAAAAATATCTCTTGGCTCCAAATCTGAATATGATTTGGCAAAAACTATTGAGAATGGATCTTCTAGTTCTATCTTTTCTTCTTTAATTGCTGTTTTTAGTTGATCGAAAAATCTTAGCGGTAAGGTACTAGGATACTCGTTTCTTCATAAGTCTATTGTATGCATAGATAGTAGGGAAATAATAAAAATAATATATTTAAAAGGATATTTAAATTTATTGTCTTATAAATATATACTAAGTAAAGTCAATACTAAGTAACTCAAAAGACTGTAATTAAAAGTTTGAAAATTATATGCTATTAATTATACATTGCGGGTAAGCGAAGTATTGGATTGATAATTTTTTAATTTGTCGCGATAGCTCAGTACCCCGCATAGGCGGGATTGCGCTTCGCTACAGTCCGAGTGCACCCAAGTTAGTTACTAATTATTTGCCGCGATAGCTCAGTAGGTAGAGTGCACCCATGGTAAGGGTGAGGTCGCCGGTTCGATCCCGGTTCGTGGCTATTACAGATTTTTAATTGTTAGATTAAAATTATGGAAGAAAGTATATGGGGAGGGATGTTTAATAGTCTATTCCCAATTATTATTATCTGAATTATTGTCTTTTCTGTAATTTCTAATTTTAGAAAAAACAACAAGATAAAAAAATTAAAATCTTGAGAAATCCCATCTAGGGAAATCAAGTGAACGGTAAGCGAAATAAAATATAACGCAGGCTGAAAAAACAATTCTTGAAGAATTATTTCTCGATATTTTATTGCAAGATGAACAAATCCGATAACAAACGAAGAAATGGAATTTGAAAGTGATACATTTCCATATAAAGATTCTGGATTTAAAATTAGATGGATGTGACCAAATCAAGAGGATGTAAATAAATTATTGGAATACGCTAGGCAATTTATAAAGGAATGAGATACGGTAAAAATACATATAAGTAATGACGATAGAAAAATTTATTACATAGAAGATATTACTCAAAAAGCAGGTGAGGTAATAGAAAAAGAATGAGAAATAAGTGAATTGATAAACTTTTCACAAAACACGCTTAATAGCATCACAAAAAATCCTAATGTTTTTTTGAAATCCTGATTTGATGATATGCGTAAAAAAGTAAAAATATTTGGTATTGTCATGGTATTGCTTTTTGTATGAGTACCTGCGCTTGTAATGTTTATAGAAGATGGGGGGTGAATAAATTTAAGTATGCCCAAATTTGATTTGTGAATGAATATAAATTTGGGATGATCCAAAATCATACGAATTATACTTGCAATTATTGTCGCATTTATAATAGTGAAAGTATTGAAGGATTATTTCAAAAATTCTAAAAAATAATTTTATCTTTTAAATAAATTACCATGCTGGGGAATATATTGTTGGTTATTATTATTTTGGTACTATTGGGTTGAATAAAGGTTGTAAAGCAATATGAGAGGAAAATTGTTTTTACATTGGGTAAATATACTGGCATATTGAAACCTGGACTAAAATTTATAGTTCCTATAATCCAAAGGACAAGCACCGTAGATATTAGAGAAAAGGCCGTAGATGTACCTAGCCAAGAAGCAATGACAAAAGATAATATTTCCTGCAGTATAAATGCTGTAATATATTATAGAGTAAAAGAGGACCAAGTAGATAGATCTATAATCAACGTAAAGAATCTTGATTATGCTATGACTCAATTTGCTCAGACGACTATGAGAAATATTGTATGAAAGTTTGAGCTTGATGAATTACTAGCCAAGAGAGATGAGGCTAGTGAAGAGATTAAAAAGATAGTTGACGAAAAATCTGAATCACGATGAATAGATGTGATGTCTGTAGAAATAAAAGACATCAATATACCAGACGATCTCAAAAGAACAATATGAAAACAAGCTGAGGCAGAGAGAGAAAAAAGAGCAAAAATTATTACTTCAGAATGAGAAGTTTTATCAGCTAAAAATCTTCAACAAGCCGCTGAGATGCTTGCTACTACTCCATGAGCTTTACACCTTAGGACATTACAATCAATCAATGACATAAGTTCTGACCAATCAAATACAACAGTATGGATGATACCTATAGAAGTAATGAATGCTATACAAGGCATAAATAAGAAATTGAATGAAAAATAATAAATTTTTTTACAAATTAAATACCTTTAAATGAGAAAGTCTTTTGCCGTGCTAATATTTTTGTTATCGTTGGTGTGATGTTTTGTTGTATATGCTGCTAGTGTAGATAAGCCAGATCTCATTTTTGACAAGACCAGGACAAATATTTCAAAAACAGCCACTCAGACAACGACTTATAATTTACAATATTTTGTACAAAATATTTGAAGGTGAATGGTTTTTAAAAGCTCAAAAACATATTTTATAGTTAGGTGCAAGGATAAAAACGGAAAGGTAGTTAAAGAACATCAATATAAATGAAAAATGAATGATATAAGAATAGAAAAATTTGTTGTTAAAGAATCTGTCTTGCCAGTGTCTTGTAATTTAGATGTGGAAAATAAAATACCAGAGACCAACGAGAAGAATAATTTTTTTGTATTTAAGAGCGTAGACAGCCCAATCCAAGATCCTAATCCAACAGATATTACAAAACGAGATCTGACTATAAAGTCTATTTGATTAAATAGAAATTTCCCATCCCCCAAGGTATGAGATGAAAAATTTTATATAACTGCGGTTATTAAAAATCTATGAAAATCTATAAGTTTTTCTAAAGATACAAAGTGAGTACTTTATTGTTCTAGTGCCAAAGGTAGGCTTTTAAATTATGAGATCAAGAATTGAATATTAAAAAACAATGGGACATTAAATTTAAATTTAATAGCCAATGAAGATAATTTTCTTATTCCATTTACAAGTGTTCAAGACGATTATACTGTAAATTGTTCTATTCAGCTGTCATCAAAAGTCGCGCATGAAGACAACGATAAAAATAATTATAAAAACTTTAAATTTGATGTAAACCCAACAAGCGGGGATCCTATACTTCCTAGTACTTGAAACCAAAGTTCATTTAATGGCTTTGATTTAATTATACAAAGAATGAGCACAAATGGCGAAAATCCTAGTTTATATAAAGATAACTTTAGTGTGCAATCAACAATAAAAAACATAGGCAATATGAATTTTAATTGAGATATCACATTTATATGTGAAGATTATACGGAAGCAATATGACAAACAATTATTTTCAATAGATTGCCCAATCAGTCTATAAAAGCATGAGAATCTGCAACTTTTATTAATAGTGGCTTAATTTCAAATTTCTACAATAAAAGTTACTCAAAGACGATGTCTTGTGTCGCTTGAGTAAAAAATGACATTAACATTAAAAATAATTCTTATAGTTTCTCATTTGATTTACTTGAGAAAAACTCATGATTGGCTGATTTAGGGCTTAGCGTTTTAGAAATAAATAGAGTAAGTAAAAAAATTGTTTTAATGATAAAAAATGTATGAAACAATCAAATTTCATTAAGTGAATTTGCCCGCGTTTCATGCGTATTATATAAAGATTGAATAGATTGGAATATTTTAGCATTTGATAATGTTTTTCATTCTTATCAAGGGAATAAGAATGTTTTAGCGGTAGGAGAATCTTATACGGCAACAATTGATTTATCTCAGTACGCTTGAAATGATATCGATGTAGTAACTTGCTCAAGCATGGAAGACCCTAGTTTCCCCGAGGCATCAAAAACAAACAATATAGTAACGTTTAGTTATAAAAATGACTAAAATCAAAATCTTGAATTTAGTCAGGTTTTAATTATATTTGTGGTCCTATTTAAAATAGTAAATTTATAAAAATGGCATCCAGAACTAATAAACAATGAATAGCAAAGAAGAAATCTCAACAACAAAAACAAGCTGCTAGAACAAAGGGCTTGAAGAGATTTGAATATCCCAAAAGAAAACTTGATATAGTAGAAGCAAAAGAGCTTGGTGTCGTATGAGTATATACCAATCCTAGATGAGCTACTTATAGCTGGTTTTTGAGATGAAGAAAAATCTGTCGAGAGACAAGGATGAGAATAGATCCAGACTGATATAGATACATCAAGACCCCCTCGTGAGGATCCGAAATGGTATCAATACCGATTTCTGGGCGATCTAGATCAAAACTCAGAAAGAACATGATTGTAAAAAAATAATTATAATTAATCAATATCTAGGTCACACAAATCAGTTGATTAGATTACATAGTGGATAAATAAGAAACGGAGTCAGTTAATGTGCTCCGTTTTTTGACAATAAAATATTTTTCATTAAAATATTTTTACGATATTTATTAAAAACTTTGTTTATGCAAAAAGAACTTATAAATAATATGCAGAGGAATCACTGACTTTTCTACGTTATAAAAAAAGATTTTTTTTCTATACCAGTATCTATCAGGATAATGTCTTTTTCTCTATTTATATTTATGCTTGGACGATGACTAGGCGCAGATACTTTCTTTTCTATATATGTTAAAATGATTGTGGACAATGTATTGTGGGTATCTATCATATGAGCTATTTTAGCCATTAGCAAAATGATCTTCTCTATACCTGTATGAGATCTAGATGACCGCTGAGATATCAGATATATTTTATTCACTGGTAAGGTACTTTATATACTGTGCTGATTTTTATATTTTTTCTCGGGTGCTTTTGGTTCTTTGATAGTACTTATAATTGCCGTTATAATAAATGGATTTGCAACTGCTACTTCTTTTACAACATATCAATCATACATACGTGAACATTCCAATAAACATAATAGATGTTCAGTCTTTGGGCTGATGTTTTCTAGTATGAATCTTGCCTATGTCATATGAGCAGTATTGGCTTCTTTAATGATAGTGTGGATAGATTTACCTTATTTATTTTTATTTATTGTATTATCAAGTATCGCGTCTATATTAACAGATAGATTTTTCCATGTAGAATTGAAACATAAAAAGATCAGACATATGTTTAAAAAGGAATCATTTTTACATCAGTTTTTGTCAGAAATGTTTTCTTTGAGTGGTTATAAAAGAATATTTGAAGACGTGAAATGATATGGTAAAAAAATGTATCAAGCGCTTGGTATACAATTCTTCTTAAATGTATTGAACTATATATGATTCCTATTTATTCCTATAGTAGCCATCAAAAATGATTTATCATTGTCTCAGATAGCAATTGTATTTGCCGTAATGCGCATACCATATGTATTAAATTTTTTCACTGCAGAAATAGCCGACAAATATAATAAAAAAACATTTATATGAATCATATTTATTTTCTTAGCTCTGTTGTTTTCTCTTATCGCATTTAGTAATAACTTCTGAAATATCTTGATATTATCTTTTGGTATAGCTCTGGGTATAGCAATGGCTAGCCCTATAGTCGAATGATTGATATCTGACTATATACATCCAAATGATGGATGAGCCATCACAGGAGTAAGTCAATTTGTAGGAAGATTGTGAGACGTGATATGATCACTTGGATTTGGATTATTAATAAGCCTCATATGACTTAAATACTGATTTGTTTGGGCTGGAGCATTAACGTTTATTGTCGGCTTGGCTTTGATAACTAGAAGATTATTTAGACACAAAATAGTAAAGATTTAAATTTTATTCATATAAAATTTCTCGACCTGAAAGTTTGGCATCTGTAAGTATATAAATATCTGGCGTGTTGCATGTTGCTTTTTCTAATTCTTTTCATTTAGAGTTTAGTATGTCTAGGATTACCAATCCTCACATAGATTTAGGAGATATAAATTTAACTTTAGTTCATCTGATGATTACTTCTTTGGGATCTATTTGGAAATATTTTTTACCGTTATGCTCAATAAAATTATCTGTAAATATTCAGAAATAATTACGATTAAATAGTGGTCAGGCTGAGTCTAATGTTGTAGAAGTAATGTCTGGTTGTAAAGAATTTTCGCCTTCAGGATAATTTTGTAATTTATTTAATAAAAAACCATCTCGATATTGTCTATGAGGGACTACGTTTACAAGATTCAGTATTTTAGAGTCAGGCTTTTTGTTTTTTGAAATAGAATCGATGGCATGTCTATAAGCTTTTACAATAGATCATACATAAAACTCTGATTTGGATCTTCATTCGATTTTGAGGGCGTCGACGTATGGTAAAATTTGAGCTAAATTGTCTATCACACATAGATCTTTGGATGATAGTATGTGGCTTCAAGCCTCATCTCACTCTAACTGGAATAATTTGCCAGGTCTGCGTTCCTCTTCCAATCGGACCTTGTATTTGAATCTACAAGCATGTGAGCATTCTCATTTATTGCCTGGTCTCCCTGACATATAATCTCATAACAAACAACGTCCTGAATATGACATACACATAGCTCCGTGGACAAAAACCTCTAGTTCCATTTTGGGAACTTTTTTTTTGATATCGGATATTTCATCTATATGAAGCTCCCTGGCAAGGACGACCCTTTTGACACCTAAGTCATATCGAAACTGGACAGCGCCGTAATTCATAGTCGATGTCTGAGTGCTTAGGTGAAGATCAGTATCTGGTAAATATTTTCTAATGATTTTGAAAGTTCATGGATCAGAAAAAATTATTGCATCTGCTCATACATCTGAAATTTTTTCTACGACAGATTCAAAAATTTTTATATCATTATTTCTAGGGAAAATATTCATCGTGAGTAGAGCTCTTGTACCGTTTGAATGCAAGGCATCAATAGTTTTTTTGAGATCATCAAAATCATGGATTCTGTTTTGTCTCATCCTAAGTGATGTAAATGGCACTCACACATAGACCTCATCTGCACCATATTTACTAGCTGTGATAGCTTTGTTATAAGATCCGCCCGGGGCAACTAATTTAACCATAATAATGATTTTTAAATAGTAAACTCAACATATTCTTGTTCTGGTATTTTATATATTGGTAATTTTTCTCCGTATTGGTCCAATAATATTTCTCTTTCTTCCCGAGACAATCAAGGATGTTTATCAGATCATCGGTGTACTATAATTTTGATTGGAAGAAACCCGTTTCATTCCCTTAGATTTTCTGCATTTGAACTATAGTATACTTTTGCCCACATTATAGCTCATCATGATGCTCCAGCAATAGTTTTGTTTTTGCAAAGCTCTTTGAAGTTGGGGATTCTGTTTATAAGCTCAAAATATTTATAGGGCTTTCATCAAGGGAAAAATAGAATATCATTGTTTTTGATTTGATCTATAAGCGTAGATATATCACGACTAGCACACATAAATAGTAGATTATTATCTGGGTTATGTTTTATAAAGTTTTGTTTGTAATCATTAAATATTTGTTCTTCTGGTTCTCATCCAAATGGTAAAATCAGAATTTTGCTTCCATGACCACAGAAACTTTGAAAAAATTCTTTGTTTTTTGGGGAATCAATAGATGCGCATCATCCATGGAGAAAGAATTTCATTCTAATACTACTATAATAAATAGTAGGTGCATTGTATATTTTGTTATTTAGCTTTCAACTAATTTATAAAAAATCCCGATTGTAAAACAGACCAGGATTTTTATTTTTTATCGTCCTCATCGTAGTATAGGCTCAAATAAATTAGGATTAATACAATACAGAGCACTACAAAGGTTATCAGGACTCCCACAAAAGAGTACGGAAATGGACGGATAATGTAGAATTTTTCATCAAAGAAACGATAGATTAGGATTACCGTTATGATAATGGCAGATAGGGTCACCGTGCTTATTATTTTCCTGGTGAGCCATACCAATAATGACTTAAGCCATTCTATTAGATTTTTCATATCTTGCTTTTGTTTTTTGTTTAACTTATTTCTTCTACTTCTTTCAGGACTTTTTTAACATTATAAACTTTTAATCGAAATAGTACTTTAAATATAAATATTCATAGTATGCTCATAATTCGGAAGATAATCCTCAAGAACGGATAAAACAAAAGATACATAAGTAAAATGACAGAGAATTGGAATGCTGGATTGTTGTATCTACTATTTATCTCTCATAGGACATAATCGCATATTCACATATTTACGGACTTATTGTCTTTGACTACTTGGTCGATGATTCTTTGTCTATAATCATTTACAAGAGCGCCAAGTTTTGTCTGTGGTTCAATTGAAGATTTTTGTCATAATGTATTTCATAGACTAGATTGAAAAAATCATTGAGTGTCTTGTTTGATTTGATTTGCTTTATCTAGTCAGATTTTTAAAGGGTTTGTAAAAAAATCTACTACATTGCTTGATGCACTAGATAAGTCCGCGCATTTAAACGGAAACTGGCTATACATTCAGATCAGTGCAAAACTGTATGTAATCGCCGTAAAAGCAGTAAATATATATCATCATATGGTAAAATAACCGACACTATTGAATCGAATCTTTCTTTTCAATGAGACCTCTATATTTGATATGAATGCAAATATCCCTATATTGAAAGCTAATAATGAGACCACGTATTGCCATATACCAAATCAGATAACAATAGCCTCTATAATACTTAGTACCAATGCTCATATAAAGAAGTATCTGAGTTTATACTTTTTGATTTCTAAGTAGAAAAAGTGAAATGATATAAAAAATAAAAAAACAAAGAATAATGACTGGAACATATCTTGCATAAAAAACAAAGAATAAATAAGCATGATATAAAGAAATGATGTTATAGCAGTTACTATAACAAACCTAGTCCTTACCTTGTAGCTAATAAATTCTTCTGTCATTTTATGGTAATAATATTTTTAAAATAGATGAAGCCTGGAACAATAATATCCGGTAGGTTATAATCATTGCTGGTAAAAATGGAATAATATGTTGTCAGGAAATATTGAGGTGTTTTACGATATCCTTATATCAATGAGAACTGTGTTTTGGGAGTAATTTTATAACTCGGATGATTATTCATAAGATTGAACTGATAAGGACGAAAGCAAGAATAAGTTTAAGTAAATTAGTGGTATTGAAATTTAAATTGTTGAGCTGAAATACAAATGGGAACAATGTTCATATAAAGAAAGCTAATATAACATCTCAAAATCAGATTCATTCAAAGTTTTTTTTGTATCTGTATTTGACGTATAGTTTTGATAAATAATATATAGCTAAGAATGTTGTGAATAAAGTAATAGAGCACCAGAACGCAATCTTATAATCTCAAGTCAGATTTAGAAATTGTAGCAAAAGAGATATGATAAGACCGATAGTTAGGATAGGGATATGTAGTTCGTACTCCATAAAATCATATATCATAATCAAAAGCAAGGCCCGGTTGATAAGCAATCGGAATCATAACATAAGATACGTTGCATGAGGCAAAAACAAATATGTAAGTAAAAATACCAATCAAGAAAGTAGCTCTATGATAAAATAAAAGGGCGAAATCTTTTGGGAACAATGATCGCATGTTCAGTTTTGGATTATATAACTAAGTAGCGGTATTAAATTTTGAGGATTAAGTCTTTTTTTGCATTTGGGACAATTGGACAATCAGAGCACAACAGATTTTATTTCTTTCTTATCAAATTTATTGGACGATAATCTAGTAAGCAAAACCGATCCAAACGATCAAAATATAAGTCAAATTATAAAAATCAATACGGCCATGATGTGAAATAAATTATAAATTAGATGCTGGTATATTACTTATTAGTTTTTGCGATTCAATGTTTTAATCTAGCCAAAGGGGGCCTATCATGACTACTAATGTTCAAATATTTTGCATCAAAAAAAATAAAAGCCCGGCTGGACTTTTATTTTCCTATCGTTGTTATTAGTTTATTATCGTGTGGTGGACGATATAACTAATTAATATATTTGGCGTCCAAACAACATTATACTATTGGACGAAGTATTTTATAACAAATTTATATTACATTTCAAGTCAATTTATTCTTTTTTTAGATAAAATATCTTTAAAAGCTCTTTTGTAAAAGGCACGTTAACAAGCAGAGTTAGGGACATCGTTATAAGCATCATTGAACCAAATCATTTGAATATGCTTATTCACATAGAGAACAACAACAATGCAATCAATCAGGTGCTAAGCTGTCAATCTCTGATAGCTGGCCGACTCCTAGATACTGCCAATTCTATTGCAGAAGACATTGATTTTCAATCTCTTAATTCTTCACGTAATCTTTCAAATATTAGCACATTGGCATCTACTGCCATTCATAGAGATAATATAACGGCCGCTATACCACTAAGAGATAGCGCATAGTCTATTAATTTTAGAAAGGCCAACAATAGGACCATAAATAGAACAATAGTACCTAGAGCTATAAATGATTTTTTTGGCTTGTACATAAACAACATCAAGAAATATATTGCTACTATTCATATAAGCGTTGCTAATAGAGCTCAACTAAATGCATTTGCTCATAAAGTAGGACTAACCTTTTCTTCTTGCATAAGAATCAAGGGCGCAGGCAAGGCTCAATCATTTAATGAATTTACTAGTTCTTTTGCGGAATCCGCAGTGAATTGTCAGTCTATTTGAGCTCATCATCAACATATCTTAGACTGGATGGTTGGAGCCGTTAATAGGTTTCATCAGATAAATATAGCCATCTGATTGCCTATATTAGCAGAAGTTATTTCACAAAAAATATTTTGTCATGCGTCATCAAAATTGATAAGAACAACTGGTTGTCAGACCTGAGAAGAACTAACATTGGCATATTTAAAATAAGCTCCGTTAAGTACTTTGTTACTTTCTGTGCCCACAGCCAATTTCCAAGTTTCTCTGTCTTGTATAAATACATCTTCTATATCATAAACTACTTTATTTTTTAAAGTAGCCTCAAATTCATCCTTATTAACTCACCAAACTTTGATAACAGAATATATTTTCTCTGTCGGAGATTTTTGGTCACGGATATATACAATATAGGTAGTATCAAATTTTTTGTATGTTTGTATTTTGCCGGTTCTTGTTGGGTCAAAGTTAGTTATCGTTTTTGTAATATCAGCTTGAGAAAGCCGGCCATCGTTTACTGCTTTTGCTCAGGAAGGGAGACTAAATCATTTTTTATCTATTTTAGAGATTATAGAGTCTACCATAGATTGTAACTGTATGTCTAGCTCATTGGACTTATCTTTGGATAGTCATAGAGAACTTTTTTTTGCTACGCTAACTATTTTTACGTCATAAGCATTTTGTCAGCTACCTAGCTCTCATAAGTTAAACACTAGATTATCTCATATATACTCATATTTATTATTTCATAGCTTGTTGTCTTCTTTTGAAAATATTTTATCATTCTTTAATCATAAACCTTTTGCTGCCGCTGTAATATCATCAGCGATGATCAATGTTTTTGTCTCATTTTTTTTGTCAATCACACGGAAAAAAGAATATCACTTAAGCTCTGTGCTAGTTATTGCTCAGTTTTGATCTTGATTTTGAACATTTGCATATACTCATTTTAACATATCTGAAACTTTTCAAGTTTGGATTGAATTTATAAGCTTGAGATTTTTTTGATATATTTCTGGTAATTGTGCTAATGTAATCCCAGTGAAATGGTTATAAAAAATATTTTCTGCTCATCTTCAGTCTGTAAATTCTGACATCTTTTCAGGATCTGCTTTAACCTCTTGTAGAAGTAATTCCGCTTTCGCTTCTCTTTCAGCTATAGTTTGAGAACTAGGTTCTGCTTTATTTGGCAATCTAAATTCCAACTCGACTGTTTTTCATATTATTTCTTTTGCCTGATCCAAATCAGCTATTCATCATATCTCTACAACTATGTATTGTTGATCGTTTAAAGTTTGTACATATGCCTTGTAATCGCTCACTCATAGCTTGGATATTCTTTTATCTATGTTTTTTAAAACGATCGTTTCTATAAGCTTTTTGATGGCGCTTAGTTCTTTTGCGTCTTTATATATTTCCTCATATTTTTCGTAAGAAACTTTATAAACCAATTTGGTTCAACCAGAAACGTCCAATCATTTTCTAAACTGGGTAACTCAATCTGGAGTGACTACTAAACTTCTTTTTCATGTTTGAGTATCAAATTTTCTTCATACGAAAAAAATTATAAATAATCAAAGTAAAAATAAGATTGTAAAAGTCTGTCTTCTACTTAACTTCATTCTTTCAATTACAAAAAATAAATCTGTCTTAGTGACTGTTTTTCACTTTACATATTCGGGTTTTTTATTCAAGTTTATTTAACTGCTTGTATATTACGTATATTATTATTGTTGTGATTTCTATGTTTTTCACATTAATATGGGGATTGTGAAATCTAGAATCAACTCTGCAAATCTAGCATTTTTTTATATTTTCAATTTAGTTTTACTAATTCTGCGTGTGTCCCATCTTCAAGTATTTTACCTTGTTCAAGTAATAAAATTCTATCTGCTTGCTTAACTGTCTGCAATCTATGAGCAACGACTATGACTGTCTTTCATTTGAATAGATTATGTAACGCCATATTAATTAGTTCTTCGTTGAAGGAGTCTAAAGCCGAGGTTGGTTCGTCAAGTAGAATTATATTGGGATTTTTGAGCATAATTTTTGCTATTGCTAGTCTCTGTTTTTGACCTCATGAAAGACGGATTCATCTCTCGCCGATTTCTGTTTCTAGTCATTTTTCAAACTCTAAGATAAATTCACATTTTGCGTCTTTAATAGCCCTATCAATATCTTCCTTGACTGGCTTAGAGTTTAGAGCATAAACCAAATTTTCGTAAATTGTACCGTCAAATACCGATGGTTCTTGGGTAAGATATCCTATATGACTATAGTAGTTTGTTAGCTTTATTTTTGATAATTTTTGTCAGTCTATAATTATCTCTCACTTATCTGGTCTGATGTATCAGGCAAGCAATTTAATCAATGTTGTCTTTCATCATCAAGATTCGCCGACAAATGCTGTTCTTGTTCATCACTTGATATTAATAGAGAAATTTTGAAAAATCGCGTTGTGTAATTCATAATAAAACCCCATATTTTTGATTGTTATATTTCATGTTTTATAAGTAAAAATATCCCCGCTATCTGAATTGTTGCTGGCTATATAATCATTGTCATCAAATACCTCTCGTAACTTTTCTATCTGAGCATACTGATCCACAGAATTTCTCATAATTGCCGATATTTTAGAAAGTTGTCATACGAGCTGCCGACCAAGACCTATTACTAGAACAAGTTCCGCATAGCTAAATCTTCAATTAAAAACAGATATTCATACTATAGCGACTGTTAAAATGAAAACAATTTGCATCAAAAATGAGACTCAATCATAACAAACACTTTGTCGTAATTTTTCTTTTGTCTTTATTTTTACCCGTGAATGTATCAGACGCTCTCTTTTGGTTGATTCCTCGGCTATCTTTCAACTTTGCATTATTTCAAATTTTGACATTACTCGCCTAATAAACATTCTATCCATTTCTGTTGCATATTCTTTAGCTTTTTTTCTTCGTCACACATTTTTATCTTTTAGATACCATATCCATAAACTAGAGAAGACAATAAATCAAATAAAAATCCGCGTAAAAGAAGGGAAATATTTGGAAATATAAAAAACCGATAACACAAAAATAATTAACATAGAAATATTGAGGATAATAATATCATATAATAAAATAATCCACCCAGTGATACCTTTTTGGAGTATTGACGAAATCCTACCTGTTCAGAGTTTTTCAATATAAGTATTTTCAGCTTGCATGAGCTTACCAAGATATCTTTTATCTAGATAAATTCATAATGTCTCTGTGACCCTTGGATCTATAT
>CAJAPL010000112.1 GCA_903943625.1 uncultured bacterium | reverse complement strand
TTTAACATGAGCGGATAATATCTCTGTGTATCGTTCAACAGATTGAGAGACTCGAACCGGCATAAATACTTTTAACATATCAGACATAGATTCTTGAATCAATCTAAAAATCAATACAGATAAGTTTGGTCAGTTTGTCGTAATTCGTAAAACATTAGAACTTACATGAAGTTTGATTCAAACGTGAACTTCAATTGAGACTTGAATTTCAATCTTAAACACATGAGAAATATACACATGAATACAAAACTTATTAAGTTGATTAACTCAAACATGAATCCAGTTATCATGAGAAAATTTAGTACAAACTTGAAATTTAATCCAGACTTGAACATTGAATCAGACTTGAGAGAAGCGTCTAGATAAACAAGCACGTAAGCAATTTGCAAAAGATAAACTAAAAAAAAGATGATTCGCTCTGTCTAAAGATTGAAAAATGATTGGTAAGCATTCATTGGATTTAAATCAACTTAGCTGAGAAATATCAATCCCAGTGATTATGCAATCTACGGGCAGCATAAACTCTCTGCCTATCGAAGTACAGTTACCAGAATGAATAGTTATCGAAACTCAAAGCTGATTAGATTTTACAGGTATATTGAGTATGCCTCAAGTGCTCGACGATACTAAAATCGAAGTACCAGACCAAGATATAATTTCTGCTATGAAAGTATGAGTAGATAATCAGACTGTTTTCTTTCAAGATTTATCGTGAAATGATGCCTATGCGACAGTCAAGATACCGACTCCAGATTTAAATATTTGAGATAGTGTTTCGGTAAATTATTCTATAGATTGAATTATTCGAGAGCCTCTTACTGGGACTACAATTGTTTCTATTAGTGGATCTAAATTTGCTATATTCCAGACAAACCACTTTACACTATTCGCAGTTTGAATCATCACTCGAGATAATACTAAATTTCTAGATGATAGTTTCTGGAATTCCAATCCCAGCACATGACAGATTATCAAAGCACTTTATGGTAGTGGATTGACTGACAAAACTATTTATAATTCTCATTGGTCGTGAAATTGTCAGCCTACAAGTGTAGTTTATATTGAGCCCTTTCATGTTAGTGGACTAAACTCTATGCCCACACCAGCTGCAAACACAGTTTATGTGCTTAATTCTGGTTCTTATGTTTTCTCTGCCGCAAGAACATTATGATGAAACTGTATATGAATCATAGGTAAATGAGATGTGAAACTTTATTCTACAACCAACCTTACTTCTATATTTACCAACTCAACAAGGTCTTATATAATCTATGATAATCTCAAATTCCATTGATATCTAAATGGTACATGATGAGTACACACAACCAAAAATACATATTGATTAAGTTTAACTTCACCTACATCTTCTACTTACAACAATATCGAATCACAGCAACATTCATCCTACGGTATATATATACTTACGGCTCCGACACGTACATTGTTTAATGGTATTATTTCACATTCCAATGCTTCATATGGTTTCTATTGAGCCGCTACTGCCACATATACAAATATTAATAATTCATCGTTTTTTAATAATGCGGTTTGATGAGTATACTATATCTGAAACTCCGGTGCTTTAAATAATATACAGGCTTTTAACAATGCTTGACCATGAGTATGGCTATATAACTGATTATCTAACGTACTTACAAACTCTCAAATCTATAACAACAATACATACTGACTTTCTATCTCGAGAGCAAGCAATGCTGCAAGTAATATGATA
>CAJAPL010000111.1 GCA_903943625.1 uncultured bacterium | reverse complement strand
TTGTAAATATCAAGAACAAGCCTGAATTTGAAAATACACAATTGACATGATTGAATAATTTATCTTTTGGAAAGGAAATCAAAAAGGAAGCGGAATGATATTCTAGAACAGTATATTTATTTGATACTGCGAGAGCAAAATATCTACCTATCGCAAAGATATATTTTGATAAATTATGACATCTAGATAAAGTAAACACCAAAAAAGCCTATACTGAACAAGCGGCTACTAAACCATTGAAAGTATTGGGACAGGTTTTGAGCTTGGATATGAAGATTTCAAAAGATAAAAAATGATTAGAGGTTTGATTTACTGAAAATAGCTTAAAGTGACTTGAAACTAGAGTACAGGCACATAGAGAAAAGTTAATTAGTTATGTTGATCAAGCTAAAATCGCCCCTTGATCTCAGTTTAATGAGTTTGATAAAACTGATAAAGAAAGACCTTGGCACAAGGGAGAGAAGAAATTTCTTTTTGATACAGCCAATCTAAAACTAGATATAATGAATGATACATACACATTTGATTCTCCTAGAAAAGATGAACAGGATATTAAATTTGGATTTGATTTTGCTGACAAAGCAAACGATGATAAGATATATATTAGAGATTTTAAATGAGTAAAACTTAATCCGAGTGTACAATTTAATGGCAAATGAGATATCAAATGAGTAAAAAATGCTTTTGATATCAAGGTTGATGATAACAACATCTATAGTGTATTTGACAATAGCGGAAAGTTGACTATCTATAAATCTGATAAGGCAGTGGAAAAAACAGGCGAAACCTATCCAAAGCTTAGTTGAGATTGAGCAAAATACGTAAAAAAAGAGACATTGCGTCATTATGATCATGAGAACAAAAAAATGGAATACTTTGATGAAAAGGAATGAAAAAAAATCGTAGAAATCCCAGCTACCGTAAATGATAAATCTGAATGGAAACTAGATAAAGTATCTGAAAATGTACGTACAAATAGCCTGATTGATATGACAAAATTTGATGCGACTAAATTACAAAAATTGAATCTCAACGGCGAGGATATGAAAAATGTTTTTTTTCTACTGATGAAAGATCAGGATATTAAACTTCAATGAAGAGAATCAGTTTCTATACTTACTGACGCAAAGACATGAAAAATTGAATATTATAAACCTAAGCAAAGTGTCACTTGAGAACCCATAAATCTTGAAAAAGATAAAGAGCTTTATGACACTGCGGATAAAGTAATGAAGCTTATGTTGAAGAGATTGGAGATTATTGATAAAATTGAAAATGTGCAACTACTATGGATAAATAAATGAAAAGAAGAGAGGTTTGAATGAGCTGTGTGATGAGGCCGATGATTAGAGAAAAGTTCTCTTACAACTCCCAATAAAACATCATTTCTTATTTGAACTACAAACATATTGTCTCAAAAAATTCTACGATGAGAAGGTGATGCTTCTAGTGTAGAATATAAGATAAAAAAGAATTGAGAATTTGGCTTTGATGTTAAGGACTCTAAAGCAGTTAAATTGGAATGAACATGGTTTCTAAAGAAAAAGCTTAGTCCTAAACTAGATATCCAAAATTATAAAATGAGTTTTGAATTTGGAAGTGCATTTAAGTTGAAATTTGATCCAGTAGAGTAGAAAAAAATCAATTAATATTGGTTAACTTTGATAAATAATGGTTAAAATATGAAAGGACTTGAATATAAAAAAAATAGTTTATGTGTAGATGCTTCTTGTATAGGTAATCCTGGCGTGATGGAATACAGGATTTTTGATATTAGTCAAAGTATGATGCTTTGGGAGTCTGAAAAATTCAATGAATGAACAAACAACCTTTGAGAGTTCTTAGCTATAGTTGAGGCGTTGAGAATGCCTAAATTGAAAAAATATGATTGTATATATTCTGATTCACAAACTGCTATTGCTCGGGTAAAGACAAAAAAAATTAAAACTACATTAAAATGTTCTCCGCAGACAAAGAAACTTCTTGAGAAAATAGAAGAGGCTAAAGTATGGTTAAAAACCCATGAATTGGATATCCCTATTTTGAAATGGGAGACCGAGATATGGGGAGAGATCCCAGCTGATTACGGGAGAAAGTAATAAACTTTGATTAATGTTGATAAACTTTGATGAAACAAATTAGTTTGCGTAGGCATCTATCGTTCACTTAGCAATGGATGTTTTTCAGTTTTGCTTGAAATCTATAAGGGCATATCATCATATTTTGGTCGGCTCACTAAAGTATTGATCAAACAAAAAATTTCATAGACTATAAATAACCACTATTCAACTGTAGTTTTGTGAGTCTTGTATGACGTGTGGATGTTGTCATACTATCAAATCGGCTCAGCATTTTATCAAAAACTTTGCAATATCTTCTTGATGTTGACTATGAATGGGATTATATTCGGGTCATCGATGAGCATATACAAAATTTACATATCAATTCTTTTTATAATCTTTTAAATCTTTGCAATATTTATCATTCAAAAAATAATATACACTGAAATCGTATCAGTGTCGTGCGTATCTAATATCGTCCTTTTGTCAGCTTAGAATGTAGTTTTTTTGATAGTTTTGTCATCCGTAGATATATCCAAAATATTTAATCTGATTTTTTTCTAACTGTTTGACTGTTTCTATATGTCCTGGGATTCATCAATCCATAACGTGATTATTTGCTAAGTTAACAGCGTTAAATCATAACTCTTTTACAAATGGTAAGATATCTATGTACGAACAAAAAGAGATGCTTTTGTATGGCGCTGAGCATTTTCTGATTTTCTTTTTGTTTCAATCAGATCATGTTTCATAGTATTTTCATATGGGTCATTCCATATTGAAAATTA
>CAJAPL010000110.1 GCA_903943625.1 uncultured bacterium | reverse complement strand
TTTCTATGAATTTATTTCTAGCTGTGGGATAATATTAGAGTTTTTTGATAGAGACATTTCTGTATTTTCTATTTTTATATATGTCTCTTGTTTATAATCGTATCATGTGTCTACAAATTGATGGATGCTAGAATACGGTCGGTTGGATACCGATTCTACTATTTCATGGTGGATAGCGTTATAATTGACGTAACTTATAATCTCATCTAGTCTGTCTGGTTGAATCTCTGAAGCTCTGAACCTTCATTTAAAAACAGGCAATCACTTGAGCTGAGGATTATCTGAATGTTTTTTTTTGAAATACATAGCATAACTTATCTGAATCTTTTTGAGAAAATTGGATATATCAAATCCCTTTTTAGTATTGGAAAGTATAAAATGAAAGTGATCCGGCAGGATGCAATAAGAAATCAATCTAATGCCAGGGAAAGTCATTAAGTGGTCTATAATCTGCAATATGAAAGTCTTATAATCGTTTCATGTTTCCCACAAAATTATATTACCAAAACTTTTATTCACGATATGATAAGACATTCATTCTTGAAATTGATCACGTGAATTGGACATAAGAGTGGTTAAATATTGATAAAAGTTGGCTATGCTCACGATAAACATCGTTTAACAAATGCTTATCTACGTTTATCAAAGTTTATCTATCATTAATGGTAAGTTCTTTGTTTTGAGGTACACTAACTATAGTAGCATGGATATCTACTACCCTATTGTTGGTTCAAAAGGTATCGTGCATATCTTGTCGATTTTGTTGTTTATAATTGAGAACGTTTGTTTTTACTATTTCATATTTAAATTTGATTGTATTTAGATCATTATTTGCCTGTCTAAGAAAATATCATTGAGTGGAAGATTTATTAACAAAATATAGGTAAATTAAAATGAACGAAAAAAATGCTAGCGCTAGTCAGCCTATCTTGATTATATCAACGATTCACTGATAAGTCCTGTACTTGTTTAACAGTGAAGCATAAGTTTGGTTGATTGCGTTCTTGGACGTAAATGCTAGAAGTTTCATATTATATTATATTTATAAACTACTGAGTGTTTAACTTTGTTTAGAATGGCGGATGCTTCTAAGTTGAGCAGATCTGGATGCTTTGTTTTTTGCGATTTCTTGATATGTGGGTTTTATAACTTTTTTGTTGATAAGTTCAAATCCTTTTGTAGATGCTAATTCATGAAAGGCTTTTTTGACCACTCTATCTTCTATGCTATGGAATGTAATGATGCTACAGATTCATAAAGGAGATAAAATATCGGGCAATTTTTTTAGAAATATTTGTAAATTCTGGATTTCATTGTTTGTTTGGATTCTAATAGATTGGAATATAACGGTGATAGCAGACTTACCCAATCAGCATCCTCATAATATTCTTTTTAGATCAAATGTAGTTTTGATTTCAGAAGCCTTTCTAGTCTGGATAATCTTATCTGCAAGTTCTTTAGCTTTGGAAGATGTAAAATCTGCATAATCTATAAATATTTTTTCTAACTGAGGAGACGTGTATCTGTTTATAATATCATAAGCTGAAATGTTTTGATCTTGATTAAACCTCATATCAAGTGGTGAATCATAGTTGATTGAAAATCCGCGATCTCAAATTTTAAAATGATCCATATTCACTCATAAATCAAGTAGTACAAAGTCCGCTTTTCAGTACTTGGAAGACACAAATTCTATGTTTGCATAAGAGTCATGAAAATATGTGATATTTGGAATATGTTCTAGATTTTTTTGAGCTACTAGCAACATATCGGAGTCTAAATCCATTCAGATTAGTTTTTTTGTTTTGGAAGATAAGTGAAAAGAATGCCCTCAATGTCAGAGGGTACCATCAATGATAAGATTGCAATTATCTGGGCAAGAATTGATTACTTCTTGCAACATAACTGGCACGTGAAGCATTGAAATATTTACGTAATAAATCTTTTATTTGTGTAAAGATGTCTTAGTTAAAACTATAAATAATTGTTTTTATTTTGGTTATGTTCATCTAGCGTCCTTCCATAATGGATATTTCAACTGCTATCATGTAAATAAAACATATAGTCAGTCTGAGCATAATTTAATGTAGCATCGATAGTCTCAAATGATGGGTTAGCAATAGGTTGTGATGGAATTCCAGCATTTTGTCTCGTATTGAAAGGATTTGTTTTGTCTGAAATCTTGGAAACAATAACTGATGGCGTACAAAGCTCGTATGGCATACGCAGTCAATAACATAAGGTAATATCTGCATCTAGCTTCATTCATATTTTTTGTCTATTCATAAATATTCATGCAACGGTAGACTTATTGCTATAATTTTTTTCTTCTTTTTCTACGATACTAGCAAGGGTGATTAATTTATAAAATCCATATGGAAAAGACTGAATGTTATTTGATATTTTAGATCGGACTTTCTCTTTAAAAGCTTGTAGTTGTAGATACAATAGTTGATCTATATAATTTTTTTCTGTATCTACATTGTATGTATCAGGATAGAGAAATCCCTCTAGAGAGCTAATATTTCATACTTGTGCTAAAAAATCATATCTAGCAATATATTTGGAGATGATGCTTGGATCTGTAACGAAAGAAATATACTCTCCAGCCTGTATAAATCATTTTTTGGTTAAGTCAGAATCTATATCATAGATACTTCGTCATTCAAGTATTGTATAGCGAGAATAGTCGGTCTGGGGTCAGGCCTTGATAACTTTGATAAATAAAGAAGGAGAATACGATCATGAAAAATAATAGTTACCGACCTGGATTTTGGATAAATCGATTCCCTTATTGGAAAACAAATAAAATTTAATTTTAAGCTGTTCTAGTTTGGAAAGATTATTTGCGAATGTCTGAAAATTATCTCATTGATTGATGGTTATTTTGGAATCCAATGTAATGGCTCAAAATAGAATTTTGTATCATACGATGATAATCACAATTAATAATATTCGTCTTCAGATTTTTGGTTTCGAGGTGGATTTCATGGTAAATTTAAAATTGTAAATCGTAGTTTGATTGTATTTTTTTTATTGATTATTATTTTATTAATTGTCTTGCTTTGTTGCTTATAATATAAGCGTTTGGAGCCACATTTGGAGTGATCAATAAATCATCAATACGATATCGCCTACCGCCAATGATGTTTTCTTCCCCCTTGCAGAATCACAAATTTCATTCATATGATTTGACTATAAAGTGCATTAGCAGTACAAGTCTTCGATATTTGTTTCATTGGTCATCTTGTCTCTCCATCAATACTCGATCGACAAGTGGCATATCATTGTAAACATCTGTGACTTTTGCTCAGGTCCTAATAAGTGTTCTCTGGACAGCGTTATCTTCCACCTTATAAATATTTATTTTTGTTTTTCCTTCGATGGATTTGTATATAATATTGGAAAATTGTTCTTCTATGGGAGCGCCACCAGTAAATTGATGTTGGACTGAGTTATCTTTTTCTGTGGATAAAAGGTATACATTTTCTTTATCGTCACTAATAAACACATGCCCAGATGCATATGTCCTTATGATAGGCATTCAAAAATATTCATCTGCATCTACTATATCTTTTAGTGGGATCTCAGTTTGACGACCATCAATGTATTTAACCGCAACCATATATTCTCCATTACGTTCTCTAATACTACAAAGTTTCCATACTTCACAAAACTCTTTGGGATCTACTTTGGGGATAATTGAATTAATCAAAGACCCTACTGCTAGAAATGGGATATTAACAAAACCACCCCATTCATAAAGGAATATAGGCTTTACTGAGAGGATTCTATCTACAACTTGGTGTAGCGTTTCAAGCATAGGATATATTTTGGATTAAATAACCAGCATAGATACTTGTATTGTATTATTTCAATAAAATATTTCAATATTTTATTTTGATGCTACTATGTCCCAATTTTTACCGATAAAATGAATGTTAAAGAATCTATTGAAATAGCTTGCCTTAGTACTATTATCATTGTTGTACAAAAAACCGTACTTCTTTTTATTTGCTAAATAGTACAAAAATGACAAAGACAACACTTATTGCAAGTTTGGCTGAAGACTTATGAGTTTCAAAGAAACTAGCAGCTGAATTGGTAAACGCTTTCATAGAGACAGTTATTGCTGGAGTTAAGAAAGAAGGTGAAGTAAGATTACAAGGATTTGGAACTTTCAAAGCTTCTAAAAGAAAAGCTAGAGAAGGTGTAAACCCACAAAATCCAAAGCAAAAGATTAAGATCCCTGCAATGAAGGTAGTAACTTTCAAAGCTGGTGCTGTTTTCAAAAAAGCAGTTAAATAATTTAACTATAAACAGTTAAATAATTTTCATTAATCGTAGCTACGAGAAAAGCTCCTCTAAGTAGAGGAGCTTTTTTTTATTTGAAAAAACCTAGCTTCACAGCTAGATTCTCTTTATTTTTAACATAATCTAAGGATTAGTCGTCATATCACTGCTCATCAAGAGTCATACCAACTATTGCTTCTTCGGCTGGTAAATCTCAATTTTGTAGCTGAGGATCTCTATTGATATAAACAAACATCGGCATAATCATAGGGACTCTACCGATAATTTTGGTGATATATTCTCATAATATCTCTTTGATGTTTTTGAGACTATCTTTTATATCCATATTTTTTTTGCGATTATCATTGTATTTTGACCTAGCGTACTCAACTATCTGAGTATGAATAGTTTTTACCTCTGATGAATAAACAAATCATCTAGATTCAATCTGAATATTTCAGACTAATTCTTGAGACTTTGTATCTACTTTGAATATAAGTGCAACTATACCACTTTGAGCCATAATATGGCGGGCCTTGATTACATATTCTCATGACATATGTCATTGTCACTTACCATCTATCATTACAGTATCTAACTTAATGGGCTTGTCTCACAACAAAACCACATCATCATACATCTCGATTACTGTTCAGTTTTTTAATGGCATCAAAATATTATCTTCCGCCATTCATAGGTCAAGAGCTAATTTTTTGTGAGCGTATCTATGGCTCATTTCATCAAAGAACGGTAGAAAATATTGTGGTTTGGTAAGACTCAAGAATAGTTTATGATCTTCTGCAAAACCATGTCAACTGGTATGTACATCCATTTCGCTATTGGTTACTAGCTCTACTCATTGTGATAGCAAATCGTTAATCATTTTATTGATTGCTAATTCATTTCAAGGTATAGTAGAAGAAGACATCAGGATTGTATCTCATTTTTTTAGTTGTATCTGCGGATGTTCTCATCTAGACATCCTAGTAAGTGCTGCAAATTCTTCTCACTGCGCACCAGTGCAAAGTATCAAGACTCTCTCATCCGGCATATTATTTACATCGTTATCCAGCTTACGGATCATTCATTTGGGAGCATTGATATATCCCAGTTCCTGACAGATATCTATATTGTTGATCATAGATCTTCATGAAAGAAAAATGACTTTGTTATATTTGATTGCACTATTGATAATCTGGATTACTCTACCTATATTGGTAGCAAATGTTGCAATAAGAATCCTTCATTGTACTCCTCTTATCTGCTGTTCTATAGTTTCTCAAATTACTTTTTCTGATTTTGATCGTCAAGGATTTTGAGATCATAGAGAATCTCAGATATAAAGTTTGACTCATTCTGTTCATATCCTAGCTATTTTAGCAAGGTCTGTAGGTCTATCTATTGAAGGGGTATGATCTATTTTAAAATCAGCAGAATCAAAAATGATTCATTTGGGAGTCTGGATAGAAACTGCCATTGTCTCTGGGATGTTGTGATTTACTCTAGCAAACTCTATACCAAAAACTCAAAGTTTGATAAAATCATAATCGGGATCCACTATTTTGTATTTTATAAGATTTGCCTTTTTCTGATCGTCGAAAGTCTTTTTGATAATACCTATAGCTAATGGCGTCGTATAAAGCATAGGATAATCAAGCTCTGGCAAGATATCTCTAAGTGCTCATATATGATCCAAATGTCCGTGAGTAATGATGATTCATCTAAGCTTAGATTTGTTTTTTTTGAGATATGATATATCGGGGATGATATAATCTGCTCATAATTCTTCGTTTGCCGCAAACTCCATACCAGCATCTACGACTATAATGTCGTTTTTATACTCTACAAGTAGGCATTGTCACACTTGTTCAAATCATAGCAAACTAATTACTCTGACTGGCACCTCATCTTTTTTTATAAGTTTACGTAAGTCTGTTCCTTGCGATTGTGGTTCAGATTTTTTTTGACGAATAAAAGCTTCAGATGATAGTTTTGGTGGTCTAGAATTGGGGTTGTGGTTTTGTCTGCCTCTGTTTTTGGCATTGTTTTGTGGTTTAAAATCGATAGAAACGTTTGTGTTTCATACTGTTGTGTTCATAAAATTAATATTAATATGTTAAAATATTTAAATGCTAAACCGATTAAATGATTCAGGATTTTTTGAAGGGGTTGAGAATAATTTGTCAAGAAAGAGATATACCTATCATAAGCCAACAGACGCAAGATTATCTAGAGGGAATACTATATAAGCACAAACCAAAGATATGTCTAGAAATATGAAGCGCTGTGGGGTATAGTACTATTGTAATTGCAAATACTATCAAAGAATGGGGGTGAACTGTGTATTCATGTGAAATATCTTATACTGCGTATACAGAATGAATCAATAATATCAAACAAAGCTGATTAACAAATATCGTTTTGTATCCCTTTGATGTAAACAAAGTTGATCTAATGAAACTTGTGACCAAAGAGATAGACTTTGCATTTATTGATTGACAGAAAAACCAGTATGCAAGCTACTTAACGAAAATACAAAATATACTAGGAAGTAATGGATTCATTGTATTGGATGATGTGATCAAGTATCGTAACAAATTGTCTTTATTATACTGATATCTCCAGGAAAAGCAAATTAATTACAAAATGCTCAAAATGGAGCCTGGCGATGGTATTATAGTGATTAATGGTTAGGCAGTCACTTCTGCTTGTTCTTCAAGCTTGGATTTTTCTTCTAGTTTTACCTTTGCTCATTCAAGTTCCAATTGGTCGATTTTCCTTTCTACAGCATCATTTGTGTATAATCGATATTCCATATCCTCTACATCATCACTCTCAAGGATATCTGGAGATTGGATGATTCAGAATTTTTTTCAGTTTACAAATATTAGATAATTGAGCTTATTATCTTTTCAAATCAAGCACCTAATAACCTTACCATCGATAT
>CAJAPL010000109.1 GCA_903943625.1 uncultured bacterium | reverse complement strand
TTAAGACAGATAAATTGACCGATATAAGCTATGCTCTGACGTTTATAGTATTATCATTGTTGATGATAACTTATCACAATATATGGATCATCTCATTTATGATAATTATCCGAGCAATTAGACTAGGGACATACCTACTAATCAGGATTATGAAGATCCAAAAAGATAATAGGTTTGACGAGATGAGAAATGATCGAAAAAAATTTATAAAATTCTGGCTTCTACAATGAATTAGTGTTGCTATCATTTCCACATCTCTTTTGTTATCGACAAGTAATGATGTTTCAATACTCTGAATTGTAATACGAGCGATAGGATTGCTTATAGAGAGTTTTGCTGATTATCAAAAATTTCAATTTATACTAAACAAAAAAATCTGATGGATACAGACATGAATATGGAGATACTCTAGGCATCCAAATTATTTTGGTGAAATACTTTGTCGGATATGAGTTTATATTGCCGTTCTACCAAATTTGATTGGCATAAACAAAATAATAGCCTTAATAAGCCCAATATTTATAATTATTCTTCTATTGTTTGTTTCAGGCATACCCTTACTAGAAAAAAGTGCTCAAAAAAAATGGTGAAAAGATAAAGCATACAAAGAATATGTAAAAAAAACCAGTATCCTGATACCACGATTCAATAAATATTAATTTAAAATTTAACATTTCTATTATGTATACCTACAAAAATATAAACATCCAGCGACTTGGTCACGACTGATTTTTAATAGATTATAAAGAAAAAAAGATCTATATAGATCCATTTGAACTTAAAGAAGAATCTCAAGCTGATTATATTTTCCTTACTCATAATCACAGAGATCACCTAAGTATGGACGATATCAATAAAATTATAAAGACCAGTACAATAATAATCTGTCCTCTGGTTTGTGAAGAAAATTTGAAAGAAATTCAGAATAAAAAAATTTTTTTAGAACAAAATGATAATCTGACTTTGGATGATTTTTCAGTCAAAACAATCCCAGCATACAACATAGATAAATTTAGATCTCCCTGAGTTCAATATCATCCCAAAAAATCTTGATTTGTCGGATTTATTTTTGATTTTGATTGAACGACAATTTATCATGCTTGAGACACAGATATTATACCAGATATGGAATGATTATCTCCAGATATTGCAATTTTACCAGTAAGTGGAGTATATACAATGAGCGCCCAAGAAGCCGTTAAATCAATAGAAATTATCAAACCACAAATAGCCATCCCTATGCATTATGACAGCATTGTATGAACTACAAAAGATGCTCAATATTTCAAAGAACATGCAAATTGTGAAGTAATTATATTATAGAAACTTATTTTAAACCCTATTTTCCTTTATTATAATTTCTTGTAACTTTAGACTTCGAGAAGGTTTTCCGTTCTTAAAAAAATCTTCTAAACAAAACTTCTTACCAGTGGGGATATATTCTAATTCTGCATTATATCAGGTTGTTTGAGGATCTTCACCAATGTCCGGATTGTATATCAAGGCAATATCTGTTTTGACTATCCTAAATTTATCTGTTCTTCAAGTATTATTTATTAATATTTCTAACTCATCACATAAAGTTTCAAAAGGAATTCCATTGACAGATAAAGTTTCACGTAATTCAGTATTTGCTATTATAGATATTTCTGGGATTTCAACTCTATCAGATACAACGACAGTTTTCTCTAGTCATATTGTTCAAGGAGTCTCATCTTTATCAAAATGATGTTCCCCAAATAATGATGGAACTCAATATTTACTATCTCAATTTCCTTTCTTTGCCACAATAACAATTATCATATAAAACACTTGACAT
>CAJAPL010000108.1 GCA_903943625.1 uncultured bacterium | reverse complement strand
AGCTATACCAAAATATATTCATTTTTTAATAGCTTTTTTTACACGTTCCTTGCAACCAGAGTTCATTTCCAACAATAGCTGATCATCTGATTTTGTAATATCGTAAATTATATTACTTTGCGGCATATTTTCTCTAAATGCAAGTTTGATGTCAAAATTGGAACAGATAAATTCACGTATATTAAGCCTAATCGTTCTCATATCGTCTTTAAATTCATCTGACCTATGTCATACATTTTCAAAACGAATAATCTCGTTTATAAAACCAAACTGGAAAAGTATATTAGATTTTTTTTTGGAATATTCTTGTTTAATTCTTTCCAGTTCCAAATTAACATACTCCTTATCATCAGGCAAATCAACTCACATAATTTGATACCACTGAAGCTTAAAAGGGCCAAAAGACTTTGTCTTTATAAGGCCAAAATACTGCTTCCCAAAAAGGCTAATTACAAAAGATGGTTTTTTATAAACCTTCTCATTTATGTCTCTTCGGATTTTCGTTTGGTACAAATTATACATAACTCACAAAAAATATTTACAAAACAACACCTACTATATCATTTTTACACAAAAATACAAGAATTAATGATATTTATCAAATCTCCAAGCTAGCTCAATATATTTTTACCATTGTTTTTACTACATCATTTACGCTATATCTAGGGTCTTGTTGATTTTCATAATATCGTTTATAGGGATCTATCAAGATTATCTTTTTTAAATTATTTCGATCTTGAAATATTTCTGAATGAGTACAAAAGATATTATTTATTTCTCAGTTTTTTATCATTCGCCATTTTTTATCTTTCTGATTCTGAGTGTCGTTGGAGTTTAAAAATATATTTCATTTTACTCACAAAATAGCCTCATCAACAGTATTAAACAATGTCCATAAATCTGGGAAGATAATCAATTGTTGTCCATCTATTTTATCATCAGACATATAAATATTTCAATTATCAATCAATACTTCTCTGTTATTTATCCTAGTTTTTTTACGCTCTATTTTTCATCTCTTCAACAATCCATCAATATCAAACGAAACAAAATATTTTAAAACTGACTTATAATTACTATACCATTGATATACCATCCGATTAGCCATACTCAATGTTTTTTGGCTCAGAAAAGACTCACAGAGAAGGTTCAAATCTAAAACATTTACTTGGTATTTGTGCTGATATTGTTCCTTAAAAGATATTTCATCTCACAAACATAAAAAGAAATCGTCTTGATATTTTATCAGATTTCAAGGTTTTAGAATTTTCTGATATTTTACAACATCATTATCCAATATCTTCAACTCAAAGACTCTATCAAATCACGCAAATCTATTAAAAGAAAATATATACAAAGCAAATCATATTAAATTATAAAGCAAATTAATACTAATAAAGCAAAACTCAGTTTCAATAAAAACTATTAAAAGAAATTTTCATACAGATTTTTACATCAATAATTATAAAGTTTTGCCAACACTACTGTGTGAAAAGTCACTATAATCAATATAAACTCAATAATAAACTAAAAGAGCTGAGTGGGTCCCGTCCAGAGGATGGGGACGAAGATCCTGCGTAGATTTACATAAATTTAATATTTACAAAACACTAGTGTTGGCTAGATTTTTTTGCTGACTTTTTTTAGCAATGAAAAAAAGTTAGTAGGTGGTTTGGAGGCTAAAACCTTCCATAAATAACGTTAATATATTTAAGATTCCGGCTGCAAGAAATCACGCCGGAATGACAGTAAAAAATTATAAATCACTTAATTTCGTTTTTCTTGCTTTTTATACTAAAATATATATAATAATATCTGAATACCAATATATGGTTTCAATTGTATTTCCTTTGAAACTTTAATTAACAAACAAAAAAATTAATGACCGATGAAACAAACAAGCAGGTATCTCCTGTAAAGAAAGGTTTAAAATCAGACCACGTATTCTTCCAAATCAAACCATTCAAAGACAATGAGCTTGGGGTAAACCATTGGAATACGGTCATCAGCAACCTTATAAGCCTTAAAACCAATAAAATAACATTTCTAATAAGTTGAAATTCTCACAATATAAAACTTTTTGTCGTTCTTCCAAAATCCTTCAAAAATTATTTTCAAAATACCTTCTATTCTAATTTCCCAACATCAGATTTACAAGACGTAGAGCCATTCCCTGTGCCAATAAATAGGGATTTTATACGTTTTTCTGATGAATGAATTTTGCATTCACAAAGTATATTCACAAAAGATGGGACTTATATGGACCCCATGAAAGATATTCTT
>CAJAPL010000107.1 GCA_903943625.1 uncultured bacterium | reverse complement strand
TTCTAATCTTTTCAAATAGAGGATCTACCCTAGTACTAAATGCTCATAACGGCAATGACGGACTACGAAATCACGATCATGATTTTTTATCTTCATTTTTCTTTTCAAGTTCTCATAAATTTTCTCTAGCTCTATCTATTATTGTCCTGGGGATTCAAGCAATAGTAGCCACGTCCAAACCATAACTTTTACTAGCTCATCACTTTACAATCTTCTTCATAAAAACGACTTCCTTATCTGTTTCGTATACACTTACAGAAAAGTTTTTAACTCAATTGAGATTATTCTCAAGAGCAATTAATTCATGGTAGTGTGTCGCAATAAGCGTTTTGCATCAGACATTCATGACGATATATTCTAGTATTGCTTTGGTCAAAGCCAATCCATCATATGTTGATGTGCCACGTCATAGTTCATCAAAGATTACAAAGCTTTTGTCGCTGGCATTATTCAAAATATTTGCAACCTCTATCATCTCAGTCATAAATGTTGATTGATTTTTGGCTATTATATCTCCACTTCCTATACGAGCAAATATTCAGTCTACAAGGCATATATTTGCCTTCCTTGCAGGGACGAATAATCAAGAGTGGCTCATCAAAACAATCAATGCATTTTGACGTAGATAGGTAGATTTTCCACCCATGTTTGGTCAGGTAATAATATGCAAAAATCATTGTTCTTCCTTGGTATCGTCATCACTAGAAATGACTATTCAATTTGGAATAAACTGCTGATCCTGAGGTAAAAATTCTTCTATTACAGGATGTCTTCATCCTATGATTTCCATAAATTTTCCATTTATAAAATCTGGCCTTATATATTTTTTCTCCTTTGCTAACAATGCTTGTGAACTAAAAATATCTAGTCGTCAGACTTTTTCGTTAAATTCATTTAGATCTATTGAGATGCTAGCTATCTTTTCTTTTGCGCTTTCCAATAGCTCAAATTCTTTTTTTGCTAAAATATCTTTTGCCTCCAATACTTTGGATTCCACACTACTCAGATAATCAGACACATATCTTTGTTCTCATTTCAGTGTATTTCTACGTACAAGATTAAATTTACCTTGATCTTGTCATTCTGAGTAGCTTGTCCCGCCATTGCGGGATAACGAAGAATCTAGGTTTAATTTTTTCTCAAATACTTCGATATCCTTATTTGTAATACCTATAAAATATCCCTGATTGATTACATATTTTAATTTTACATTATTTACTCAGGTTAATTTCACAAGTTCTTGCTGATAACTCAAAAGCAATTCATCAGAATGATAGGCTATCCTTCTCAGTTCATCAATCTCAGTATTATATTTATCATTAATAAAATTTATATCGTCTTTATATTCATCATCCTTTTTGATCAGATTAACTAGATAACGATACATATCTGACACTTTATCAAAATATTCTTTCGCTATTCACAACCTTGTTATTTCATTTCTCATCAGCTCTCAGTCAGCGAAAAAAATCTCCAAGGTCTGTCTGAGTTTCACAAAATTTGATGGCAGTAATTTTTTATACAAGATATTGCTCACAAGCTTGGATATATCTTTTACGTCTGATAAATCATGATGGATGTGTTTTGTTTTTTCTATACTATCAAAATAATACTGGATATTGTCCAAGCGATAATTTAATTCATGCATATCATTTATAGGATGTCAGATAACATAACGAAGGCATCTAGATCAGACCGTGGTTTTGGTATTATCCAATATTCATATTAAGCTGTATTTTTCACTCTGTTCATAACTTGAAGAAAATATTTCCAGATTTTTTGTAGTAATTTCATCCAGTAAAACCTGACTCTCCTGGCTATGTAAAGAGATACGCACAATATTATTTAGATTTTTTTTCTGAGTGTTTTTGAGATAGCTTATAAGTAATCCAAACGCCTGTAATCTACCATCTTCCAATGCTTTTCAATAGCTTGAAATCGTTTGTACGTTGCACTGATTAGCTACATATTCATCTATACTTGTCGGTATGTCGTGCACTGAAATCAGGCTTTGAATATATCTTTTCATTACTCATATAATTTCATCTTTGGATGGCAAATCGACATCCACCACTATTTCTACCGGCTTTATAGATAATATAAATTTTTGCATTTGCCCTATATCTCTAAAGCTTTTAGTCTGATAGGTTCATACTCCAAAATCTCCCCATGCAATATGAAAATTGTTCATATCCTTTTGAGCTTGGAAATATATTCACAGTGTATAGGTATAGTTCTTATTATTTTCTTGGATATAAGTTCATGGTGTAATGATTTCAGTAACTTCCCTTTGTACTATTTTTCATGGGATGGGCTCAGACGTTTGTTCTGCGATAGCTATTTTGTATCCATTTTTAACCAATTTCGTTACATATTTATCCGCACTATGATAGGGGATACCTGCCATGGGAATAGGATTTTCAGCGTTTTTATTTTTACTGGTAAGTACAAGGTCAAGTACCTTATTACATATTTTTGCATCCTCCCAAAAAGTCTCATAAAAATCACCTATACGAAAAAATAATATACAATCACTGTATTGCTTTTTCATATCTAGGTATTGCTGCATAGCTGGAGTTAGGCTCATTGAGATTATTCGATAATTTAAACATCAGGATCGTGGTCTTTACAATTTATGAATTTGTTTTAAAATTTCAATTTAAAAAGAAATTTGTTATTTTTTCACAATTTTATGAATATTTAACAAAATAAGTCAAGGTAACATATAAAATAAGCTAGTCTCTGCTTTGCAAAAATCAGCTTTGAGGATATAATTTGATTGTACTAGGAATAAACCATTGGTACTTTAGTTAATCATAAGCTAAATGGCTGAAGAGTTTAAAAAAACTATTCTAGAACTGGAGGACATACAGAAGATCCAACCAGATTTTGAACAATTAAAAATTATTAATCAAGAAACTGCAGGCAAAATCCAAGTTTTAGTTTTTGCAAAAGAAAAAAATATCCTCAAAGTACTTACGACAAATAATTACACAAAAAGTTTAAACAAAATAATGTGAATTCTCGAAGAAAAATGATACAAGCACGAAATATATTATACATCATTGGATGCATTCACCTATGCTTTGACTCGATATGATCAGCTTGAAGAAAGTAAAAAACAAGCAGCAGATAGCATCAAAGAACAGAGACAAGCAGGTTGAAAGTGAGCAATTTCAATGATAAAAAGACTGTTTGAAACAAGATCTTCAGTAGAACCATGACAATTTATTACAGAAACTATCAGGCTAGCGTTCCAGACATGAGCTTCTGATCTGCATTTTCAACCAGAGATAAATAATGTAGAGATGCTTATCAGGATTGACTGAGTTTTACAGAAGCTAGTTGAATTTACTGTTGAAGATTTTCAAAAATATTTGCAGAAAATTATGTTTATATCAGGAGCGAAACTAAATGTTGATTATATCCCTCAAGATTGAAGATTTACTTTCGAGGCAATAGATAGTGAGTGAAATACTAGAAATGTAGATGCTAGAGTGAGCTTGATACCATGACTCAAAATACCATCCACAGTAATTAGATTTTTGGATGCCACTATGTGATTAAAATGATTTGAGGAGATCTGATTTACATGAAAAAATTATGATGTACTCAAAAGAAATATTGCAAAAAACACAGGTGTTACGATATTTACTTGACCTACATGATCAGGTAAATCTACGACACTTTATTCTATTTTAAATTATTTAAATAATGGCGAGAGAAAAATAATCACTCTAGAAGACCCAGTCGAATACCAGCTTACATGAATACAACAATCACAAATCAACGTAGCCAAAGGCTATACTTACGAGGTCTGACTAAAAGCTGTGCTCAGACATGATCCAGATATTATCTTGATATGAGAAATAAGATCCAAAGAAACAGCAGAAATCTGAATGACTGCAGCGCTTACATGACATCTTGTGTTGACGACTCTTCATACCAATTCTGCTATTGAATGAATTACAAGACTGATGAATATGTGAGTAAAGCCATATATTTTAGCCCCAGCGATTAATCTAATCGTATGACAGAGATTGGTGAGGAGAATATGTCCTCATTGTGCAATCAAAATAGAGGCCGCATACTGAGAAAAAGAAGAGATCGCTGAATGTGTAAAGAGAATCAATGATGCCAATCCCAATATGAATCTTCAATTTGACTGAACTATTTTCCAGACAGTATGATGTGAAGTGTGTAACAAGACCTGATATATATGAAGACTTTCAATTGTAGAAACTTTTGAAATTTCAGAAAGTATAAAGAAAATAATTATAGATTGAAAATCTACAATGGAACTATACTCAGCAGCGAGAGAAAATGGATATCTAACATTACAAGAGGATTGAATAATAAAGGTCCTAAACTGAGAAACTACGCTAGATGAATTAAGAAGAGTTTTATAATATTAGTTGTCCCATGGTAGAGCCTGAAGTAAAAAATCCCCCAAACATACATTTAGACCATATCTCCCAAATCAGGCAAGATGCTAGAAATTGAATAGAGACTATATTTTTGCCAAGCGTAGAAAACATTAATCGTTGCTACTTTAATAATAAATTGTTAAATAAAGAAGAAGCTATAAAACTAGCAAAATCACGTAAAATAAAAATGACTACCAATACAGATGAGCATAAATTTTTTATTCATCACAAAAGCTTGTGAATCATCCCATTTGAAAAGTGAGATTTTATTATGGATGGTTGATGATACCGTACAACAGATTGAAAAATTATTTTTTCGTTTGACGAAAAATGAAAAGATACGAATCGCTATTACTTCAACAATAAATTGCTAAGCAAAGAGGAGGCGGAAGTATTGGCGAAAGAGAACAAAATAAAAATGCCAATAGACGCTGACGATTATAGTTTCTTTGTATATCACAAAAAAATGGGCATCGTCCCATTTCAAAAATGAGACTATGTACTAACAGACGAATGATATAGCATGACTGATTGAACACATGTATTCTGCTATGACAATAGCTGAAAAGAACTATGATGTTTCCATGATAGCCCTCCAGTTATATTCTAAAATATTTTCCATTTGAATTATCACTTTCAAAGTCTATTAATAAGCCGACATCCATATCAGGATATAATGTTTTTAATAAAAAATTATTTTGATGAAAGTATATATAGACGAAGCTGGCAGATGACCTTTGGCATGACCATTATATGTCTGACTAGTTATCCCATTAAAAAAATTCTCTACAAAAAATTTCAAAGACAGCAAAAAGCTATCAGAAAAACAAAGAGAGGAGTGTTTTTCGCAAATAAAAAAATTACAATCAGATTGAAAAATTATTTTTGCGACATGATCTGTTTCTCATAAGCAAATAGATAAATACTGACTTACCAAATCAATCAACCTAGCAATCAAATCCTGACTCAAAAAACTTGCTGCAAATTATAATAATCCAAAAAGCATTTCTACATTTCTACGTTTATACATTTCTACATTAGTAATCGACGGTAACACAGACTTTTGACTCTCAAAAGACCTTGGAATCACGGTTGAGACAATCATAAAATGAGATGATAAGGTCCCTTATATTTCCATGGCTTCTATTGTAGCCAAAGTATCCAGAGATAGATTGATGAAAAAATTACACAATAAATATCCTCTATATTGATTTGATATCCATAAATGATATTGAACCAAATTACATTATGCGAACATTAAAAAACACGGCATATCACCTATCCATAGGATGCTTTTCCTTAGAAAACTAAAATAAAACTTAGTTATAGCTTGACATCGCGTGATAAATGAGTATAAAACGCTCATATCCCTTTATTTTCAAAGGGATATCAAAAGATATTAATTATAAACATCGAAAACAAAAAAAACCGCAAAATGAAAGACTTAACACAAAGTATTGAAGCATTGACACAGCAAATGCTGCTCGAGGATCTCGCAGAATTCGTTACTCTCGTAGGAGAGGCTGGTTTGGCCGGAGAAAGAGGTTTCCGTTTTGGCATATCATACCGGCGGCCAAAGGATAGCTTCATGGGATCAGGCCAATCTGTCGAATTCAACAGACTCATAAAGGTCGGCATCGTATCGCCCGAAAATGAGGAAATGTATGAATTCTTTGCTGGGACAGAAAAAATCAACCGGCTACGAAATAATCATATGCTATTTGGACACATGACGTCTTATGAGTCCATGAACCTCGAAGCTGAGTTTGAACTTGCTTCCGGTAAAAAAGTAAAAGGTTCTTATGGAGGTGCAATTATTGCACAAGTGGCCTTCGACAATTCATCGGACTTGATATTGTCATGTTCAGCATACCGGCAGTTAACGGATGAGGCATTTGCTTGTTTCGTCGGGCTGAAACATGGTTGGCTGACAAGAGAGCAATTCGGTCTCATTAAAGAGAGGCGGACGGACAACCCGTCGTTAAACTTACTTTAATGATTTAACAGCGTTTTACGCAAACAGAACCCTGGAATTTTTACCAGGGTTTCTGCTTAAAAAAAATGGGACAATCGTCCCATCAAAAAGAGTTTTTGATTATTATATGTATAATAATTTAGTTTCTTTTATAGTCTAGACTTAAGCAGCCATTTTCAAGTCTTCTACAATCTTTTTAACATTTTTTGCTTCTAATCATTTTTTTCATTGTTCGACTGTATACTCTACACGGTCATTTGCTGCGATTTCGATTTGATCATCATAGAAAAACAAATCGGTTCAAGGTTGACCTCAAGCATCATCTGGGATAATAAATCCATACTTCTTTTCGTCTTTAAAGACTTTTACTGTTCCTGTAGCCATTTTAGTTAGGGTGATATTATAAAATGAAGTTTACTATAAACCTCAGCTAGGAGAATAATATTTCCAAAACAAAATACAATAGTTTCAATACTTAGTAATTGTCCCCACTAAAACAAAAAACTTCAGTTTTTTAGTCCGAAGTTTTTTGATATGATTATTAATTAATAGTTATGAATCTCCATTTGATCATCTGGCATCGAGAATGAATTGTCTTTACCATAATATTCTTCTGCTATACAAGTTGTGTCTGCAGGAGTGGGTCCATTTTCTCGTTTGCACTTTCTATCAAAACGTAAAATAGAATAACAACCCCCATATTTTGGAGACAATCATTGTAATCATATTGATATTAACTTGCCATCTTCCGCTACCTTTTTATCACAGAGTTTTACATCAGTATATCAATACTCATTCGCATAAAATAGCATTTGATGTAAGACAGCCTCTTTTGAATAAACATTTGGATCTATCAACTCTGTAATTTTCAAAACCCTAGCATCCATTTTGTTATATTCTTCACATAGCTCTCATTCAGTCAAATCTGAAGCATTTCTTGGAGTTAAGTCTGTTTTCAATGATGTGTTTGTTAAATCAGTTATTTCTTTTATTTCTTCTACTGCGTGAATATCACCAGCCGTTGGCTCAACTTGTTCAACGTTTTCAACAGGTATTCCATTTCATTCTACGATTTCTTGCATTCTTTAAATTAATTTATAAAAACTAATAGTGATATTACTATATTGATTTAATATAAATTGTCAAGTAATTATCATCTAAGTTTTCAACCAGATTTTTCTCCTGCTTTTATAGCCCTATCCATCACTTCATTAATCTGTTCTGTAGTCATATTCTCTCATAAAATTTTCATTTTAAATGCAATAGACTTCTTTCCTTCAGGGAGATTGGATCACTTATATAGATCAAATACCTCTATTTCATCTATTTCTTTTATTGTTTTAACGGCATACATAATTTCACAAATATCTTTATCAATATCTACCACAAAACATAGATCCCTGTAAACTATTTGGTCTTGTAATGTTTCATAGCTACAGTTTGATTCTCAT
>CAJAPL010000106.1 GCA_903943625.1 uncultured bacterium | reverse complement strand
TGTCTGACTATCATGAAGAGATGAAAACATCGATCTAGGCCATTGCCTGAGATTATAGATGAAATCAATGATTTCTCTTCTGCATGATGAAAAGAAATAGTCCTTACATGAGTCAATCTGGCGGCACGATGATGTGACAATACCAATAAAATCCAGCAGTCTCAGTTTATATATTTATTACAAGAAATATTAAATCAGACCACTATTCCTAGAATTAGAATATCCAGTATATGACCAGAATATCTAAGTGACTCATTTTTCCACATCATAGAAAATCCTAGGATTATGCCACATTTCCATATCTCTATTCAACATTTTTCTGATAATATTTTGAAATCAATGAATAGAAATTACGACAATAAACATCTAACCAAAACTTTAAAAAACTTCCAAGCATTAAAAAGACCAGATTTGATATCACTTTGAGCAGATTTGATTATTGGTTTCCCATGAGAGACAGCTCAAGATTTTCAAGAGATGCTAGATGGGATTTCAAACTACAATATCACAAAAGTACACGCATTCCCATTCTCCTGACATACAAAAGGGGAGTCTGTCCCCGCATGAAAATTTGACAATCAAATTTTACATTCGACCAAGCTATCCAGGGCAAAACAACTAAATATGATCGCTGATCAAGTGAGAAATACTTTCATTAAAAAAAATGAATGACGTACACATTCAGTTTTGATAGAGTGAAAAAAAGATGATAAATGGCAGTGATGGACTGGAAACTACATCCAGGTTAAACTTGATTGAAATTATTGCAAATGAGAAATTGTGCAGATTAAATTATAATAATTATTCTGTTTTCTTTATCTTCACTTCTCATTCTGGAGTAAGAGAATAATTTGGGGTTACGGCGTTTCAATAATTTGTATTTGCTCGACTAGGAGGGTTTCATAATAAAGCATCCAAATCTTCGTTACGGTCCTGAAAATCATCTCAACATTTTGTAAGATCAACATTTGGTACATTGGTTTTCTTAAGATAATTTGGATCTTTCATTTTATCTTTCATTTTGTTGACCTCCGCTATAGTTTTGGTTCATATCACAAACATACCGCTTGCTTCATCATACTCTTTTAATGCTTTGATGCATTGTAATTTCATTATGGCTTGTTCGGTCATATATCATATTTTTCAAGTTGGCTTACTATCAAGCAATCATCTTTCATACAAAACCTTCTGTAAAATAAATCTATCATAAACTGGCGAGCTATTATTCAAAAGCTTTTTTTCTGATATGTTTGGAAAATCTTGAGCAAAATCCCATGATTTTAGGGCTTCATTATTAATAACCGATAGCATAGGTTTCCATGTCTTCTTAACAGTGACAGAAATCTGAATTTCTTTGTAACAAAAATTAGTTTCACACTCTTTTGGGTCAGAAAAGTCCATATCAGCTAGATTTATATTTGTTTCTTCGGGAGTGATTGTAGTGTCAGTAGTTTGTCCTAGTAATATGTTTTTTGTCTGCGAACATTCCCAGAATCATTGTTTATTAAAAACACAGTCTCCATAAGAGAATCCAACGAAAATAATTGATACCAAAAAAAACAAAACGCCCAAACGCATCAAGAACTTCAACAATCTAAAAAAATTTTATTAGGACATTTTGTTTGCTCTTAATTAATATTTGTTTTATTTTATCTTTATTGATATATTTTATTTTATTGCGAACATTAATAAGAAATTATTAGCAATAGTCAAGTGTTTGCAATATCTTATACAACCTTTTGTTAATATGTAAATAGGATATTTCTATCTGAAAGAATCTTTTTGGTAAATATCCAAACTAGGTGTATAATCAATAGTAATGAGTTTATATATTTACCAATCTAAATGAACTTTTATTCCTACAAACCATTCAAAAAAAGAAATTTATTCCCCAAGTTCACCATAGTGTTCTTGCTTGGTCTTTCTTTTGCTTTATTTTTTTCAAGTGCATTTACCATAGTTACTGGGATAGAGAACGCAGTACAATACGTAAAACAAATAGTACTTACGTCAAATGGCACAACTATCTGAACAACATGAGTAGTTTTGGATTGAGCAACTAGCAAAGTATGAGCAACATATATTTGCAATCCAGCTTTGTATGATTGTGCTCTTATAGCGAGTGTTGTTAGCTTAGTAAATAACCCTATAGGCGATAATCTATGAGATCATACAGCGGCACAAAATATTAGATTATGAAATAACTACCTGAGTTATGCTTGAGCAACAAATGAATGACTTAGGGTCTTTTCTAACAATAATATAGGAGTATCAAAAAATTTGTATGTAAGTTGAGACTTAAACATTTCTTGAACATGAATGTTTAACTGAGACGCGATAGCATATTTAAATTTTGACGTTTTATGAAGAACTAAACTTCACTGAAACCTTCAGGCAAATGGGAATTCTTATTTTAGTGGTAAAGTATGAATAAATATAGAAAACTCAGTAATCAATCAACCAGATTTAGAAGTTAATAATGTTCTCAGAATTACACCAACACCCTTAACAACAAATGCATGTTCTCTTGAATGATCAATAGTATATGACACAACATCTCATTTGTGTTTCTGTAATGGTACTGCACGGAAAAAAGTTTCTGATTGAGTAACGGATTGTTATTCATGAATACCTGCTGGTTAATCAAAAAACATACAAATATTAATTTCATTTACCATTGTTCCACAATACAATTTTATTATAATATTTTCAATTTTAGTCTTCAACCAAATTCATGCAATTATTATCTTGAAAAGATTTATCAGTTGATTTACAATCCAAATTAAAGCTTAAAAAGACAGAAGTTTTCGGCGATAAGTCTGTTTATATAGCAATCGTCTTTTTGTGAGAAGATAGTTCTTCGGCTGTTTATGTAGATCGCAAAAAAAAGTATTGAGAAGCGATTTGAATCTCAACAATAGTTTTTGGACAAGCAGATTTTGAAAATGCAGATTCCAGTAGATTTAGGAATTTGGATTTGTTTATAAATCAGGATTATGAAAATACTAACCAAATTATAGAACTTATCCAATACCTAAATTATGATCCTAGCTGTGTGGGTATCATCGTCCAGCTTCCACTTCCCGAGAAATTTCAAAAATATAAAAATCAGATTCTTTCAACTATTTCACCATCCAAAGATATCGATGGAATGTGATGAGTAGCTGTTGGACTTTCATCTATAGATTTGATAGACTTTCTACCAGCAACGCCCAAAGCAGTATTATATTTATTAGACCAATACAAACTTTGAGCTTTAAGTTGAAAAACAATTTCTATCCTCTGACAAAGTAATTTAATAGGCAAACCATTAGCTCTTGAATGCATCAAAAAAGGAGCGACTGTTTTTTCTTTCAATGAAAACAGCGACATCAAACATATAAAAGAAATCACAAAAAAATCTGATTATATTATTGCCTGTACTTGAAAAATCCACTTAATTGATTCCTCATTTATTGGTGATGACAATTCACAGAT
>CAJAPL010000105.1 GCA_903943625.1 uncultured bacterium | reverse complement strand
CTTATATAAAATTAAAATACTATAATATATATTTGACATTTGCTGCTAAATATCTATAAGAAGATATAAATAAATGTCTAACAAAATATATCTATATGAAAATATTTACTATTTGTTTGCTGTCATTTTCCCTTATTTCGTATATCTATCCTCAACAATCGCCAAAACCGCAAAAGATTGCTCAAACAAAAAACATTCTGGTAGCTTATTATAATGATTCGCTTACTGGACATCGGGCGCTTTTTGTGTCAGATTTGAGGCTTGGTGTTGAGATTGATGTCGCCAGATTCATGATTACTTTTATGCCTCAGAATGAAACTCTGGTGCAAGAACAAAAATGTCCTGGTCCGGATCAAAACGACAATTGTTTGAAACCATGCAAAATAATTTGTCCAAATCGATCGGCTTTGAAATTTTGTTCTTTTGCTGTGGATAAGATTGAAGTTAGTGAGGAAGGAAAAGTATTTAAGACTCCATGCAATCAAGGAGGCGCAGTCATCAACCGAATTACTGTTTGGTTGAAGTGACGAATCAAAAATAAGAGTTAGCGGAAGGGTTCTTTCGCTAACTTTTGCAATATGGCGATATACCAAATATTGTATTGACATTTGTTGCTAAATGTGTATTAGTTGTGGTAATTTATTTCTAGTTCATAAGGATGAATACTATTGTAAAAAATATCGACTCCCTAACAGTAGATAATCAGAATCGGGAATTTGATGAAATGAGTCAAATCTTTCTTTCTTTGGGGACGATTATCCATAGCTGAGAAATACAGACAGTTGATGGGAAAAATAAGGCAAATAGATTAAAGGTCCAATTTTCTGACAAATTCAAAAATTTGGTCTTAGATCCCAATATTGCCGCATTATCTTTGGATAAACTGTGAATCTTGGCTGAACAAAACTTATCTGGAGAGAGTCGTTTTGAGCATATTAAGATGATATACACCTTGATAAATTCGTATTTTAATCGTATAGATGGTATAGTCGATAATGTTAAAAAAAAATTAAATATAGAATTAAAACCTCAGTCAATTTGGGATGAGATTTGAAAGCTGTTTGGGATTGATAATTTGTCATTGGCAAATTGTTATCAACTTTTTGAGGAAATTAATTTTAGTGACTATCCTAAAAATACATTAACTAAAATATTCAAAAGATTAAAACATTTTATTACATCTAGGGAATCTGATGATGAAGGTTTAAATGATTTTGTAAGATTTGTAATAAAAAAGATAGAAGAATATAAAAATACTTTTTGGGATGAGATTTGAGAAATGTTTGCTATATCAAATTTATCACCAAGTAATTGGGAAGAGGCATTCAAAAATTTTTCTTTTGATAATTATTCTAAAAAAAAATTGGAAAAATGTTTACTCAAATTTAAAGCATTTATTCAAGAAAAAAAGTCTGATGATAATAATTTAAATAAGTGTGTTGAAATGTTGATAAGTAAAATCTCTCAGGCGCTATCTAAAAAGTTACAGTCTCCCATGAAATTAAATGTGTCTTGAGAAGTTAATATACCTGCTATTTGGGATGAGATTGGAAAAATGTTTGGTATCGAAAATCTAGATATAAAAAATTGTTATGAGATTTTTGAGTGACTTCCTTTAGAAACTTACGCCCCTAGTGTCTTATCGAAAATGTTAAAAAGATTAATGCAAATTTCTAAGTCATTAAAACCTCAAGATTCAGAAACTGGGGAAGATTTGAATGAGGCTGAAGAATTAAAAATATTTGTTGATTCCT
>CAJAPL010000104.1 GCA_903943625.1 uncultured bacterium | reverse complement strand
GATGTATGACATCTTGCTGGGGATAGTGATGATGGAGAAGAAAAAATGGAAAAGGCCGCTCGCAGTGAATGATTGTCGGCACGAGATATAGCAAAAAAATACGAAGAGATTTTTATAAAGTTTTTCCAAGACCTTAGAGTTGATCCTTTTACTATAATGCCAAGAGCTACTGAGCATATCAAAGAACAGATAGATCTTGTGATGTCTTTGGAAGCTAAATGATATACATACATTATCCCTTGAGACTGAGTCTATATGGATACAAGTAAGGTTTCTGATTATGGGAAATTGATTTGACCAAATTATAAAAAAGCATTGGAGTGAATTAGGTGATGAGAAAGGGTAGATCTAAAGGGTAAAAAAAATCTTACAGATTTTGCTCTTTGGAAATTTCACATCTGAGATGGTAAAAGGGATATGGAACGAGATTCTCCACGATGAACATGATTCCCAGGATGGCATGCTGAATGTAGTGCTATGTCTAGTAAATATTTATGAACACAATTTGATATACATCATGGATGATACGATCTAATTCCGGTCCATCATACCAATGAAATAGCTCAATCAGAATGTTCTGCCTGATTACATCCACGAGTAAAATATTGGATTCATCATCAATTTGTTTTGATGAGCTGAAAAAAAATGTCCAAGTCAGATTGAAACACGGTGTCTCCATTTGAAGTTATAGAAAAATGATATGATTACTTAGATATGAGATATTTCTTCTTTACGACTCATTATAGCAGTTTCTTTGACTTCACGCGAGACAGTATCCAACAAGCACAAAATACCAGGAAAAATCTGATCAAAAAAATATGAAAATTTCAAAAAAGCAATTTATTCGGAAAAGCCACATCTTTCGCCCAAATAGAAAATCAATTAAAATCTGAGATCTGAATAAAATTTTGGACTGAAATTATGGAAGCGATTTGTGACGATATCAATACGCCCCAGGTTATATCAGTTATAAATTCATATATAGGTAATCCCAATGACGAAGTAATGAGCATCATCACCCGGCTTGAAAATAATTTTCTTAAAGTATGACTTTTTGATGCTATTGTTGAAGAAAAAATCGATGTGCCCACAGAGATTACGAACCTAGCTAATCAACGTCTTCAAGCCAAAAAAGATAAAAACTACGCTCTTGCTGATGAACTTAGAAATAAAGTAAAGGATATGTGATATGAGATTAGAGATACAAAAGACTGATTTGAAATAGAAAAAATATAGTTTTTATTTTATTACTTATTCTAATGGAATTATCTTCTAAGCAACAAGATTTTATCATGCAGCATTCTCTTGTCGTCCTTTCTACACTGACAAAAGACATATCTCCACGATCAATTCTTGTTGAAATAAATAAAGTGGATAATGATACATTGATCATAACAGACAATCAAATGGAGACTACACAACAAAATATCAAAACTAATCCCAAAGTTTGTGTCCTCATATCAGATATTGAAAATTATACTTATCTAAAAATAGACGGTGAAGCATCTTACTATGATGATGGTGAGTATTTTGAATATGTTAAAAATCTGCCTTGAAATGCATTATATACGCCCAAATGAGCTGTCGTTATAAAGATAAATAATATCAAAGAAGTAGCTTAGTTTTTAATTTTCACCAAATCATATGACTACTACCTACGTTGTAATACTAATTTATTTCTTGCTTATTTTTGGTGTGGCACGATATTTTTCAAGGAAAGAATCCTTGCAAGAATATTTTCTAAACAATAAATCGTCTAGCTTACGGTTGTTGGTTTTTGCAAATGTAGCAACACTAGTGTGAGCGTGAGCCGTTGTAACAACAGTATCGGAGGTTTATAATTCTGGTATCTCTATGTGATTGTCAAATATTATTTCTTTTCTTTTTTGAGCAATTTTATTGGCTCTCTTATCTCCCCAAATATATAAATTCTGATTGAAACATTGAATTTATAATGTTGTCGATTTTTTTGCAAAAAGATTTGATAAAAAAAATCAGATACTAGTTTTGATTTTACAATTATTTCTACTTATCGTTTGGACGTCTATCCAAATAATGGCTATAGCTCTCTTGGTAAGTTCTCTATTCTGAATAGGGTATTATGTATCCTTGCTTATTTCTGTAGGTATAACGATATTATATACTTCTATGTGATGACTCAAAATAGATATTATAACAGACTTTATTCAATTCTGGATTATTTTTCTTGTCTTTATTGTGATGGCTGTTATATGATATCAAGATGTATGATGATTCCATTCGTTGATTTCACAATTAGCCCCAGGCCATCTAAATCCTTTTGCTTTTGGTTGAATATGATTTTTTGTATGATGAATACTCTTTGGCGGTCTTGTATATATCCCAAATTCATGCCACCGACAAAGAATATTATCCGCTAAAGATGAGTCGACAGCAAAAAAATCTTTTTACCGATCTATACCATTTCTAGTTTTATTAATGGCTATTGTGGTTTTTCTGTGACTGGTAGCTGCTGTATCTCTTCCATCAATACCCCAGGATAATGCTATATTTGCTCTTATGAAAAATTTATTATCCAACAAACGACTCTTATGAATATGATTCTCCTGCATACTAGCCGTAGTGATGTCGTCTGTTGATAGCCTTCTGGTTGCAGGATCGACAATCATTTATAGGTGATTTATAAAACAAAAAAATATATCAGAGAAGAAATGAATGTTGCGTGCTAGATTGTTGACTGCTTGATTTGGAGTTTTGTGTATGATATTATCAATCGTAGCTCCAAGCTTAATTTTCATCTGATTGTTTGTTATGTATCTGGCTCTTATATTTGTGCCTGCGATTTTGGCTGGAATGTTTTCTAGCAAGATTTCTTCCAATGCTAGCTTTTATTCTCTCCTTATACCTAGTGTTATCTTAATCGCTGGTTACATCCCGATATGAAAAAACATATTTATTTTAACGACGGTATTGGCTATAGTTATAGTCTTATTTTATGATAAAATATTTAGAAATAAATAATTCAAGATCTTTTATATAAAAAATCTGACATAGGCGTCAGATTTTTTATTTATCTCAGAAGTTGATTTATTAATTTTGTACAGCAGCGGCGACATCAGTATGATTACCACTTAGTGCATCAAAACTACCAAGCTTTGTTGCCAATTGAAGTGCCTTATTATCTAGTAAAATACTTTCTCTATCTGCAATTGCTATTGCATTTTTCTCTTCATCTTTTCCTCCTAAATTGTCTATAATGTTATAAATCTTTTCGTCATATCTAGCCTCCTTTTTATAGTCATAAATTCCTTTTAGGAAATTTTTAGCGTCTTCTCAGCTTTTTCACATAAGTGTATTCAAAAGATTATCATGTACAGAAAATGATTGATCATATAATTTTTTGTCTTTATCTCCTAATCAGCCCACTAAAAATAAAAGTGAACTTAGCATAAATTCTTTGCTTTCTTTATCCTGAACTTTACCTAGTTCCGAATTACTTAATTGTGCAAGATTGCGCCTATAAGTACTTTCCGGTGTTTTGTCTACCTCTTCTATTCCCTTTTTTAATTCTTCTGTCAGATCTTTCTGTTCAAAGTTTTCTAAATTTTCCATAGTTTATAATTAAAATATAAAGT
>CAJAPL010000103.1 GCA_903943625.1 uncultured bacterium | reverse complement strand
TTTTCAGCATGATTTCGCAAAATTGTTTTTATAAACGACTGATCTCAAGACAATACACTCGAAGTTTTAGAAAGCAAGAAAAAACAATATCCAGATAAGTTATTTGTTATTCTTTCTCATATTACAAATAGAGGTTGAGGTGCCGCCAATCAGACTTGATATAATTTTATAAAAAAATACTGAGAAGAATTACAGATAGAGCGGTTTGTATGATATGATGCAGATTGACAGATGGATATCAAAGATATGGAAATTTTTATAGATAGGATAAGAAATGAAGAAGTTAGAGTCGCACATTTAGTAGATAGAAAACAAGATATCACAAAAGGCAAAAATAAACCAAATGACCTCTATATATGATCCAGATTTATTTACTGATGAAAAGCAAAAGACATTACCAAAACGAGAAGAGTAATCCTTTTCTTTTCAAAAATAGTCACAAGAATATTTTATGGAACAAAAGTTTCAGATCCGCACAATTGATACAGAGTGATTAGCTTGCCAGCACTTAGAAAGATAAATTTAACGGCCGATGGTATGCATTATGCAAATGAATTGAACGAACAAATTATGCATTTCAAAATGAAATATGAAGAAGTCCCAGTACATATCAGATATACTGAATACAGTATGCATAGCCCATTAAAAGGCCACAGGAATAAAAATTCAGATAGTATCAAGTTGGCGATGGAAATGATCTACAAAAAAATATTTTTCAGATAGTCTTTGAGCTCCTTTATTAAAGGAGCTGGCTACGAAGTAGACTGAGGATTTAAAATCCCGTTATCTTCCCATACTCTTAATATCTCTATCCATCTGCTTCTTAATATCTTTATCTTTCAATATCTGTTTTTTTTCTACTTTCCTCATTAGTTTTCATATTCATATTTTTAATTTCACAAGTCATCTTTTGTCCAGATAAACTTCGAGCGGGATAGCTATATTTCAAGATTTATCAAGCATCGCCGATATCTTTGCTAGTTCTTTTTTTGTTATCAATAATTTCCTCTTCCCCTTGGCAACATATCATCAAACCTGAGTTATAGATGCTTTCTCATACAATGGCACATCCATATTTATTATTCGCAGTTCTTTGTTGTCCATCCTCACTATAGAGTCTTTTATATTTACATGACTTCACTTAATCGATTTTACTTCATGTCACTTCAAAATTATCCCGACATCGTATTCCTTGTCGAAACTATAATCATGATAAGCATGTCTATTTTTTGTAATCACCTTCATTTTTATGCCTGATTTCTAAACACTATAACAAGCTTTACAAATAAGGATTTTGCAAATTATTACAATTGGAAAAAAGAGGACAATAATCTCGACGGGAAACCCCAAACAAAATTAATCTCCTCTTTTTTAATAATCAGAACTCATAAAAAAAGGTCCTGTAATGTTTTGCTTGCTTAGTCGGCCGGAGGTTCTTATTTAACTTCTTCCTCTTCCGGTTTGCCGGTCCCTTTTCCTTCATCGGTTCCGGTGTGCTCTTCCTTGATTCCATCAGCAGGTTCTTCAGCAGGGACTTCGGCAGGAACTTCAGCAGCGGGTTCGGCGGTCAACTTCGTGAACAACTCTTCGGCATAAGTGTTGTCTTCCGGTTCGCCATCAAAAGCCTGAACAGATTCCGTGAGATCCTTGAATTCGTCTTCCGTCAGTTGAAAGTCACCAGGTACCTGCGCATCAACCATTGCGTTTACCTTTTCAGTTTCGAACGTAACTTTTTCCTTAACTTTGGCCAAAAACTTCAAATCTTCCAGTGTTAAAATAACTTTTTTCATGGTGTCTGTTTTTGTGATGTTGTTGTTTTTTTATTTATCTGTGCCCGCACAAAAAAGTTTTGTGCGTTATTTACATTTTAATTATTTGGTTTGTGATTTTCAATAGAAAAAATTACAAGCTTTTTAAGCCTATTTTGGGCGTAATTTTTGTTTAATTTTACTATGGGTTATCCTAGATTAGACCTGAGTTGTCAATACTAAATGCTTTATCAATTATGTTTTGCATCCATCACACAAATGGAGATATTTTTTTAAAATCACTTATCAGATTTTTTTCAAAATCTTTTGAAATTATATCTTTATCAGATAGTGGTTTTTCTACTATTCGATGTTTCAGTTTTAATAACTCGATATTTGGATTGTCCTTTTTATATCATCTAGGTGCTGTTTTTACGGCTTCATCATACAGATAAAACTGTTCTGTTTTTAAAATCTTATCTATTATTTTTTTCAAGTCTTTTCACTTTTTATCTATCCATTCCCTTATAATACTAGTTGTTTTAGATTCTGGCATATAAAGTCATCAAGCAATAAATGATTGATTGCCAGGTTGTATGTGTAGATAGAAGCAGGGGAGTCATCCTCTCTTTCAAGTGGGGGTGATTTCTATTCAAAAGTTTGTTTTATACGGTGTTTTATCTTTTGAAAATCTTGTGTCTCTATTGATACGAAATATACAATCATTTGGCCTTATTTCATCTCATAGATCATAAAACTTCGAAATCTCTTTTATCAGTCTATCTGCTAATGCCAATACTTCCTTCCTAATTTTTTGATATTCTTCTCTATGTACGTCAAACCACTCACGTTTATTATTTATTTCTAGTTCTTCCAGAAATTTCAAAATCTCTTTCATCCCTAAATTTAAGTCATAAAAACAGACCATAAATCATTCCGGCGAGGTTTTTTTTGCAGCCGGAATCTTAATATATTCCTAAGTCCCAATAAACCAATTAAAATCTGATTTCTTCGGCCTTTATTCTAGATTGTTTCATTGTGTCTCTATCTCTTATGGTAACGGTCCCATCAAGTACACTTTGATTATCTATTGTAATGCAGTAAGGAGTCCCTATTTCATCTTGTCTACGATAACATTTTCAGATGTTTCAACTATCATCAAATTCACACATATAATCCTGAGTTAGTTTTTTATATATCTCTTTTGCCATTTTTACTTGTCCCTCGTCTTTCTTTACAAGAGGAATTACTGCAAATTTTATTGGTGCAATATTTTTATGGAATCTAGCAACTACTCTTGTTTGTTCTTCTCAATTTCAATCACTATACTTTTCTTCATCATATGCATCAGCCATCACAGTCAAAATAGCTCTAGATAATCACATACTTAGTTCTACAACATAAGGAATATATCTCTGTCATGTTATAGGGTCATTGTATTGTAAGTTTTTTCATGAATATTCTTGATGTGCTTTCACATCAAAATCGGTCCTATCGTGGATCCCATTCAATTCTCATCGTCATCGTGGGAACTTAAACTCGTAGTCTCTTGCTTGTCTTGCATAGTGAGCTAATTCATCTTTAGCATGATCTCTTGTCCTTATATTTTCTTCTTTTAGTCCTACTATATTTTTCCAAAAATATCCTGCTTGCTCTACAAATTTTACAAATTGCTCTTCAGATTCCTCAGGCTTTACAAACATCTGTATTTCCATTTGTTCAAACTCTCTGGTTCTAAATAGAAAATTCCCAGGGGTAATCTCATTTCTAAATGCTTTTCATATTTGGGCAAGTCCAAATGGCAACCTTGCTCTCGTTGTGTCGATAACATTTTTAAAATTCACAAACATAGCCTGTGCGGTCTCGGGTCTTAACCATACTTTTGCACTATCGTTCTCTATCACACCAAGTTGAGTTGCTAGCATCAAAGAAAATTTCCTAATTTCAGTCCAATCTGCATCTTTTTTGTTTGTGGGATTCTTTAATTTATATCAAGTAATATATTTAAATTGTTGATCATTTGTTCGTGAATCTGCAACTATGGAGGCTATATTAGCGTCAATATCAGCCTGTATTTTTTTTAATATATCAGCCTCATTGGATTTTTCCAAATTTTTAGCGATATCATCTTCTATCAATTTATCTGCTCTGAATCTCTCTCATGTTTTCTTGTCGTCAATAAGTGGGTCGTTAAACCCTGCTACATGGCCAGAGGCTTCCCATACTTTAGGATGCATGAGGAGAGCTCAATCTATAAGCATAATATTTTCTTGTTCTTGAACAAAATATTTAATCCATTGATCGGCGATGTTTTTTCTCAAAAGTGACCCGTAAGGACCTAGATCCCACGCATTAGCTAATCATCAATAAATATCAGATCCAGGATAAACAAATCCTCTTCTTTTTGCCCAAGCAACAATATTATCCAAACTAAACGCCATAATAAATATAATTAAGAAGTTAAAATTAAGAGCAGATAACTAATAACTAATTTGTTTTCACTTTCAACTTATTTTCGTTTTCACGTTTCTACATTGCTACACCTGTCCCGCAAGGCGGGATTGTTACGTTTTGTAAAAAGTCTATTAAAATTTGACAATTCACATCAGCTGGAATATAATAATTCCGAGCATCTTTATCCTATAATATTTGGCAGCTCGGTGTTGATCAATATTATAGGAAGAAGGTCATTATTTTATAGCTTATCATTATCGTTTATCGTTAATGATGTTAGTTTACATCATCAGGATCTCAATAGATCAAATTCATTAGTTTGTATATTTCTAGATGCCACAAAAATATAAACACAAAACAAGCCTAGCAATTTAAAATTTAACGGCACCTAATCTAGTAAATTTATGTAGTGATGTTTGTTCTACCTGTCCCTTTTGTTTTGTTCTCTAACAAATATATTTAAAAGCCGATATCAAACATCCTTTAGGCTAGATAATGTCACTGATATGCTGAGTAATACAAAATCTATTGCTTAGTCTGGTTAAAAGATATATTAATAAACTATTTTAATGGTTTTCTTCCGATCTTCAAAAAAGTATTGACAAATATTAAATTGGGGGTATAATACAAACACAATCATATATGTCTTCTCTCAATAAAATATATTAGAATGAGACGCAGTAAAAACTTGAAAGCTTTTGAAAGTTTTTAAACGTCGAAACTATGCCCTTGGGTATAAAAATTTACCCCCCCCTAATATATATTATAGGAAGAAGGTATTAATTAGCTTTGTACGAATTGTCCTCAATTCCACTGGTAATCCACTCCAAAGGATTATGAAGTTCATTTCCGGTTAGGTTTTGGCACCAGCATTACAACGCTTACTTCTTCCTTTTTTTGTACCTTAATTTGAGACGTCCTGATCTATGTCAACCGTCGAAATCATGCCAACCGGTTTTATATCATAAAAATTGAATATCCCAAAAGTGTTGGGCGTGATTTATAAGCTACTCTTATTTAAAAGTTTTTTACACTCTAACAAGATTTGCTAATTGACAATATTATAGAATTTTCGAATCGAGGCTCTCTTTCAATAGAAAGAGGGTCATTTTTTTAAATTGCAAAATAAATACAAAACCTTAGAAGTAATCAGTAGTTCATAATTTATAATTTATAATTTCAGAGATGTCAGATTGTATATTCTGTAAAATTATTTCATGAGAAATACCATCAACAAAAATTCGAGAAGATGATACGTTCTTTGCAATACTAGATGTGTTCCCAAACACAAAATGAATGACATTGGTGATGCCCAAAACTCATTATGATTCAGATTTGTTTGAAATAAATGATAATGAATTTTATGCACAATATCTATCTGCAGTTCAGAAAGTTGTGAATATACTCAAAAAATGATTAAAAGTAAACAGGATAGCTATGGTTACGGAAGGGACTTGAGTAAATCATTTACACGCCAAGTTATATCCACTACATGGTATTTGACCAGAATGGGCAGCCCACGAAACAAAAAAAGAAATTTATTTTAATCAATACGAATGATATGTAAGTACCCAGATATGAGCTAAAGCTACCCCTGATCAACTTCAAAAAATAGCAGATGAAATTTTAAATATCATTTAATTTCTAAAAAAGCTTTAGATGAAAAATTTCGAGGAAAAAGATAATTCAATTTGAATCGAAAATATTTTTTTGTCCGAGCATAATTGATTTGGGAATAATCAACAATTTGAAGATGTCGACGCAGAGGGGATTACCAACGATAACATATATCCTAATTTAGAATAATTTATTCAAATTTCCAAATATTGTTTTTTATCATTTTACAATATCCCTCATGGAATTTCTTATTTACATGTTAGTTGTTTATTATTTGATTGTGGGTTTGCCGGCTCTATTTTCTCCACAAAAGACAGGAAAGGTTTTATGAACAATGATGGCAAAACCAGAACTAGTTAGAATGATGTGAATCTTTTTGCTTATATTTGCATACTTATTTCTATCAAATTATCGAAAATTAGACTGAACGCGGAATATGATTATATCTATAATATGACGAATAGCCCTCTTGAAGTCTATCTTTTGTTTTCGATTGCCAGATTTTATGAACAAAAAATATAAATTTTTTCGAACATCCAAATCATGAATTATGTTTGTTTGAATATTTACAATATTAGCTTCTATATTCCTTATACGAGTAGTTTATACAAAATTCTAATAAAGAATATATTATCCACAAACTGGATGTTAAATTACAATCAGTTTTTTTAAATAATTTCTTGATAAAATCTTTAATTTCTTTACATTGAATCAGCCTTTATTTTTGTAATTGAAAAGTTTATGTTACGCACACACACTTGCTGAGAACTTACGACAAAAAACAGTTGAGAGAACGTCATTATATCATGATGGGTAAATAAATCTAGAAATCTATGAGGAATGATTTTTATAGATCTTCGCGATAGATATTGAATAACTCAAGTAGTTTTTGATCCAGATAATAAGGACCTATTTTCTCATGTAGAAAATATAAAATCGGAATATGTTATACAAGTCAAATGAGTAGTTAACACTAGACCATCAGATCAGATAAACAAAGATATGCCAACATGAGAAATAGAGATTCAGCCTTTTGATGTTACTATCTTATCAAAATGTGAAGTGTTGCCATTCCCTATCACAGATAACCCAAACACAAGTGAAGAAAATAGATTTAAATATAGATTCCTCGATCTTAGAAGAAGGCAGGTCCTTAAAAATATAGAGTTTAGAACAAAGATGTTGAGTTTTACAAGAGACCGATTTTTCAAAAAATGATTTCTCGATATCCAGACCCCTATATTTACTGTATCTTCACCAGAATGAGCTAGAGATTATCTTATCCCCTCAAGAGTCAATCCATGAAAATTTTATGCTCTTCCTCAAGCTCCCCAGCAGTACAAACAGTTACTTATGGTGGGATGAATAGATAAGTATTTTCAGATAGCTCCCTGTTTTCGTGACGAAGACCCAAGGGCAGATAGGCATAGTTGTGAGTTCTATCAAATTGATTGCGAAATGTCATTTATTGAACAACAAGACGTATATGATATTGTAGAGTGATTTATGAGAGACATAACAACCAAATTGGTTCCCCAAAAAAAAATAGTTACAGATTTTGTTAAAATAAAATATTTAGAGGCTTTTGATAAATATTGAACAGACAAGCCTGATCTTAGATTTGGTATGGAGTTTATAGATATGAAAGAAGTATTCCAAAATTCAGATTTTTCCGTCTTCAAGGATATATCAAATAACCCAAAGTGATCAATAAAAGCAATCAAAATTG
>CAJAPL010000102.1 GCA_903943625.1 uncultured bacterium | reverse complement strand
TTTATTTTCTGCTTAACCAATAAGAATATCCTACTGGCATCAATATAGCCACTAATAATAATCCTTCCATTATATAAATTTGATACACATGGAACGCGGCACTCAGAATAAATATTACTCACAATACAATAAAAGTTATTGATCACAATTTATGTGTTTTTTTTCGATTACTTTCGTCTTTTACTGCCCAAGGAGTAGTAAGACCAAACAATTCATTCTTTTTCAAATTTCTTACGCTTATTCAAGAAATCACAAGAAGTAATCATGCTCACCATAAAAGTGGTATTGTTATATTGAAAGATCAACTCATTGTTATGTACATAAGAACAAAAGATAAATAAGCTAGAAACAATAACATAACAAAGTGTAGCCACTCTTGAAAACCTTTAATTTGTTTATATTGTGGTTTTTTAAATTCAAATTTATTTGCTAAATAAAGTATAAATGAGACAATAAAAAGAGTTCAAATGATCCTAATAAATGCGTATAATTTACTACCGTAACTCTTTACTCATCATGTAGTAATATCTCTAACAATAGCTACTCTGTCTGGCATTTTGAGATATACCAAAACTCATACGATAATTACAATAAGAATAATTATTACTTTAAGAATAAGAAATTTGTGTTTTTGGAGTGTTTTCATCTTATTGTATTAAGAAATAAAGCAATGTTAACTTATTATTGAATTTAATAATTACAACTCATTGTTTAATAATAACATTGTAATGATATCTTAATACAAAGATTTCTAGTGACATACCAACAATCAAACACAAAGACTATTTCTTCTTTTTTTATTTATATTTCTCTAAGTGGTAGTTCGCTCATTCACGACGCATTGTCAATAGAAGACCGAAGGCTCATCGTTAAAGCGAAGTAGCCTATCCCCTATCTACCCCCATATAAGTTTATCTAACTCTTCGTCAGACATCTTTTCTAAATCCTTTTTAGATATTGAAGGCAACTTTTCTTTATATCTTCCCTTTATCTTATTAAATTCTTTTATTCAACCAAGCTTTGCTCATAGATTCTGATCTTGCTCTATAATTTTCTTTAGTTCAAAATCAACAGACATAGGATTGAATCAATTTTCTTCCATAATATCACCTATTCTTTTTTTAATAGGCGACTTTTTTAATAGCCTATGCGCAGAATTTTTGTTTGAATGTTGGTTAGACGATGGATATGCCCTAGAATAAGCTTTCGTTCAATTGCCCAGTTCCTCTACAAAATATTTGCAGAACATTTGTTGCTGCATAGACAACCAGTCATCACTAATTCTTCTACTCATTTGAATATATTTTTAAAATTTAAATCTCTAATAATTTAGCTATATTATACCCCCGATTGCTTTTGAATCAATAGCATTTTAAAAACCCAATTTTAAAGTATATAGGTTTGACCGCACAAAACAGAGCCATTTGCCGCCAAAACTTGACATGTAAAATAAAATATCCACCACATGTGTTGGTTTCTCCTTGAAAATCTTTTTTCTAAATATAATCTCAAATCAGATTTATTAAACATTTTAAATTTAATACTGAAATATGGCAGCTGTTTTAATCAAAGACTTTAAAAACATTTCCAAGTCAGATACTCTCATAGCATGATGAAAATGAGCTTCTCTTGGTGAAATGACAAAAGCCGGCATTCCAGTCCCTCAGGGATTTGTTATTCTATCAAATGTTTTTGATATGTTTGTCTCAGAAACCGGCCTTGATATAAAAATAGATGCAATTCTAAAATCATTGGATATGAAAAAAGAGCAAACTATCGAAACTGCTTCCAAGAAAATAAAAACGATGATTCTTGCTAAAGAAATACCATGATACATAAAAGAATCAATCTTGGAAAATTATAAAAAACTAAATGCTAAATTTGTTGCGGTTCGTTCTTCTGCTACAGCGGAAGATTCTGCCTCTACGGCTCGAGCGGGACAACTAGAAAGCTATCTTAATGTGACAGAAAAGACGCTTCTGAATGATATTAAAAAATGTTGGGCATCATTATTTACTCCTAGAGCTATATTTTACAGGTTTGAAAATAGATTAACCAAAGACAGCATTTCTGTGGCTGTAGTCATACAAAAAATGGTAGATAGCGAAAAATCTGGTATCGCTTTTTCTGTCCATCCTGTAAACGAAGATAAAAATCAGATTATTATTGAAGCTTGATTTGGCCTTGGTGAAGCTATTGTTTCTGGGGAGATCACTCCTGATAGTTATATAATAGATAAAAGAAAATATAATATCTTAGAAATAAATGTGAATGAACAATCAAAAGCCTTATATAAAAAGCCTTGAGGTGGTAACGAACGAAAAAAGTTAAAAGAAAAAGGCAAAACACAGGTTTTAAATTCTAAAGAAATAATTGAATTATCAGAAATTATTGTTAAAATTGAAAGACACTATGGATTTCCATGTGATATAGAACGGGCAAAAGAATGAAATAATTTCTATATCGTACAAAGTAGGCCTATCACGACATTGACACGTTAATACTCAAATGGAATTCTTTTCTTTAGATAATAATTAATAATATATGAAATCGACATCAGATATGACAGAACATGTAGAAAGCAACCTCGAATATGGGACAAACATAACTATGACAATCGATCTTATTCGTCACGCAGAGAAAGATAAAGAAGGTCAATTGACAGAGAAATGAAAAAAGGACTCTGTAGAATTTGGTAATATATTAAAAGAAAATAATCCAGATAGTTCTGGGACCATAGTTTATATAAGCGATGTAGATCGCGCACAAGGGACTGGAGAATGAATAGGCTGAGTCGATACCAAATTAAAAAAACGCACTACTAACGTTTTGAGCCTGACATGACAAATATCAAAAAGAGTTTCAGATAATCTAAAGATGTTAATAGACACAGAAACTGGTGATGAATCTGCCGCTATACAAGCTATTGTAGATTCTAATGATACAAGAATAGATCCAGAAACTATTAGTTCGCAAGAAATCAGTCAAAGGATAGCGAATAAAATTCTAGAATTGATAAATATATCAGAAAGATTTAAAACAAATTCAAAAGTTAATGTAGTTATGGTTTCTCATAGTGGAGTTATAGAAAATTTTATTGTAGATATTTTGAAAGAAGAAAGAAAAGATTTTATAAAAAAGATCTGAGGTCAACTAAACTTTCTAGAGGGAGTTAAACTTATAATTAATAGGAAAGATAAAAATAATGTAGAGATTCAATTATCTTTCAGAGATTATAATTTAAATATCACAAAAGAAGATTTAGAAAATATAGCAAACTGATGAAAACAATAAATCGGTATAATATTGCTGAAGCACCAGCGGACAAGGTAGTTTTTCTACTACTAGATGTTACCTATTACCCAGCCTTCTTGGAAGTTAAGAAGAGAACAAAATGGATAGAAAGCTTCTCATCTTATATTGATAAAAAAGATAATTTATTGAGTGAATATATGGAGGAAGAAGACAAACTTAAGAAAGCTGATTTTGGGTTTAAGTATTTCTCAAATCAACAGAAATTCTTAAAATATAAAAAAGATATCCAATCTGTAATAGTACAAGTCAACTCTTATAAAAAAGCTTTTGATAAGATTGATTTGGAAAGTATAAATTTAAAACAAATTTTAGATCTATTTGAGAAAGGGAAATCTATCTATCATGAAGCGCTTGGATTATATTTAGTATCTCAGCCAGAATATACAGTAAGTATAGAAAAAAAGACAAAAGATGCATTATTAAAATTTGTTCCGGGCAATAAACTTGAAGAAGTTTTTATAACTCTAATAACTTCAAAAGATAAATCATGTTTAGAGCAAGAAAGATTTGATTGGCTTTTAAACATTGTCTTACCTACAATTAAAAGTCATAAGAATATCTCAGATGTAAAAAAAGATGAGAAAATATTAAAAAATATCGATAAACACATCGATAAATATAAGTACTATTCAGCTGGTATAGAATTTGATTTACGAGATAGAGAACATTATCTAAAGTTATTAAAGGACGATCTAAAATCAGGAGCACCGAAATTAAATAAAGAATTTTTGGATATAAAAAATAAAGATAAGACAATTAAAAAAGAGAAAGACAAAATCAT
>CAJAPL010000101.1 GCA_903943625.1 uncultured bacterium | reverse complement strand
GGCGGCATATCTATATGATTATCGCTATATAGTACTAGCAAATGAAAAAAGTTCAAATGAGCCAAACACTTATATGGATGGCATATCAATCAATCATCAGTATAGCAAAAGTTTTGAATTTGAAAAAGATCTTGATCGATATGTGAACAATTATATTTCGACTGATGTTAAATACTTTAGCTTATTGAGGTGAATGTACGAGATATTTATCGCTAGAGAATTTGTAAAGTATTGAAAATATTTTGACGTTTTTAGTAGCTGTAATAATAATTTTAAAATAATAGAACAGAATAAAACAACAAATGATAGACGATGTTGTAAGTGTCCCAAATGTGCTTTTGTGTATAGTATATTTAGGCCATTTATTACCGATGAACAGGTGAATATAATTTTTTGAAAAGAACTTTATCAAGATATTGAACTGGAAAATTTATTTAAAGAACTTTTAGGTATATCTGGAATAAAGCCTTTTGAGTGTGTGGGGACAAATGAAGAGGTTATAATGGCTATGTATATGTACTATAATAAATTAAAAAAAAGCAATTCCGAGTTGCCTTTTATATTAAATATTTTTGAAAAAGAAATATCGCCAAAGATGAATCAGTCTGATTTTGTTGATTTAGAAAAGAAGCTTTTTACATTATATGTGGAAGAAGATATAATCCCTCAAAATATAAAATTTAAACTTCTAGATAAATATAGCGGTAATTAATCGTCTGTTTATTTGCTTTTATAAATATTTTCTATTTTTTCTACAGTTTCGTCTCGAGAAAAGTTTCTTGTTGCTATGTTTTCTATCTTTCATTCCAAAATTTCTTTGATTCATTTTACTATCTCCTGTGAAGATTTAGGATTTATGAACTTTACTTTTCATCGTACGACCTCTGGTATGGAAGCGATATTTGTCGTTAAAAGAGTTTTTCCCATAGCTACGCTCTCTGTGTGTACTGACCCAAATCATTCTGAAATTGATGGTGCAATGACAATGTCACAACAGGCTATTAATTTACGTAATTCATTTGATTCAAAACCATCAAAAAGCTGGATTCTTTCAGGATTTGTTTTCCCTCATTTTAATATATCTTGTCTCAACTTCTTTTTCCTTCTAGAGTTTATTAAATTAAATATTAACTTTATTTTTGGATTGATTTTTAGTATTTCTGGGATTGCGCTTACTAAATAATCGATTCCTTTTGATTTTCATGCGTGTCAGTAGTATAATAGAACGATTTTGTCTTTTAATCAGTATTCTTCTTTTAATTTTTGTATTTCAACTTCGCTAATTTTTTTTGGATTCCGAAAATTTGTATCGACTCCATTATTAATCATTTTTAGTTTATTGTCCGCTATATTGTGGTTTATCCTAATAGAGTTGAGGGTATATGTGGATACACAGTGATATACATCGTATGGGAACCGAAATATTAGACGTTCAAAGATCCTATAGAAGAATCAATAAAAATTTCATTTATAAAAATTCCATAATTTTCAAAATATCTCATGGATAGTTAGTATTACTTTTTTGTGAAATAATAATCATAAAATCGAAGCTGGTATCGCTCATCCATAAGTACTGGTGTGAATTATTTTAATATCTCTATTGTTTCTTAATATTTTAGCTCATAATAAAATAGAAGAAAAAATAAACCTAATCCTAGTCCTTCACGTCCTGTAGATTGTAACATGACTAAATTTTTCTGTCCTTTTTAATCTTTTATCAAAACGGCTTGTAAGCACTGATATTTCGTATCACTTATTTATTAGCCTTTCTATTATGTTTTCAAATACGGTTTCCAATCAACCTTTGTGGGGTGTGAAATAATCTAGGACGAATAAAATTTTCATTAAATATGCTAGATAACTGGTTAAATATTTAGTATCTTGAAGCTCGATTTTGACTACTTATAAAAAAAATGTCGTTAATAACAATTCAAAATTTTGTCCTTTGAAATTTGACAAATTTTATAAATGCCAATATAATTAACCCTGTATCACGTTTTATGGATTTATTAATTTAATGTGAATAAAAACAAAAATTCATGAACATATAAAATGCTGAATTGAATGTAAACTTCATAAGCATATTTGTAAACATTGACATAAACATATTCACAAAGCCATACGTTGTATCAATCATATCCATCATCATTGGTTACATGCTTGAGAGTTGGTGTTGATTTCATTTATGTCACTTTTTACGTTTATTTTTGCTTGAAGTACTGGTTTGCCAAACAATACTACTTTTGATTATCCTTTAAAAAAAGTTTCTACTCTTGAATGTAGAACTCTTTATCGAGATGATATGCCGGAAAATTGCAAAATAGATTTGCCCATTATTCATGGTGCGAATTATGATAAATATCAAAATTCTGCTTGATATACAGATATATATACTACTTTGCGATGAGCATCTTATAGTGAAAATCGAAACCCAGATGTATGAGCTCACGCTGGTGTAGATATCGCTACTGCTCGTGGGACTCCGCTTTATTCTATATGAAACTGAAAAGTTTATTTTGCTTGATGGAATAGCGCTTATGGTAATGTAGTTAAGATAAAATATTTATATAAATGAGAATATATATACGTTATCTATGCTCATATGGATACTATAGAAATAGAACAATGACAAACTATAAGTAAATGACAGCGTGTATGAACAGTGTGAAATTCTGGTAATACATTTGGTGTTTTATGATGATATCATGTACATTTCCAGATTGCTAAAGATGCCTGATGACGGCCAAAGTACTCTTATTTAAATTGTCCTGATTTGAGTAAATGACACTATAAAATCATACAAGAGGGACTTTGTAGGGAACAATTATTGGCTAATGAATATGATCCTATAAAATTGATAGAATGAAATTATTCTGTCCCAGTACTAGTAGAGAACAAAACTTGAAATAATCAGACTGTAAACAACATTGTCCCGGCTAATGTAACAACAACCACTACGACAGTGAATACAGCAACAAGCATAACCCCCTCAGTTATCCAACCACCAATTCAGCAGATGCCAGCTGTAGCTACAACAGAAATCCCCCAACCTTCAAACAGCAATATTAATGTAGTCGCTGATCAGCAAATTAAGAGAGAAAACTTAGTATTGGATATCAGTAATTTAGATCAGTACGCACAACATTTTTGGAATCAAAATGAGATTTGGATAGAGAGTGATTTGAGTTGAAGAAGTTTGAAACTATGAGAGGAATGATTGATTATAATCAACATCAATAAGAAAAATCCTACTGAAAAATATAATTGAATCCTGAGTGTCCCCTTTACTTTGATATCCACAAACACCAATATATGACTCAGCTTAACTAACATAAAACTTGTTAATGATGGTAGAGTAGAGATAAAAGTTAAATGAAATAATTTGGGATCAAGTAGTGTGTTGATCAATTTTGGATGAAAGAAAATATGAAAAGTGTCTTTGAATATTGTAAACTAAAATAGTCAATAAACATAGATTAAAGCTTCGCGATAAACATTGATAAAGAAACTTATAAAAAACCCTGATTGCTCAGGGTTTTTCTATTATTTGATAGGGTAGTTACAAACTTTATTCGCTAGCTACTTCTGCCACTTGTTCTTCTACGTCTTCTTCTGCTATGATAAGAGCAGCGTCATCTAAAACTTTTTTTCACATTCTCATTTCTTTGATTTTATTTTGGATATCTTTTTCTAGATTTTTCTTTACTTTTTCATCGGTTTCTACTGCTTGTGCGAGCTTTTCTTTTCATTGAAACTTTTGATTTCATATGCTATAAAATGCTCATCATTTACCTATTAATT
>CAJAPL010000100.1 GCA_903943625.1 uncultured bacterium | reverse complement strand
TGCTCAACTCAATAATGAATCTGGATCTTCAACAGTTGCGGCTACTGTTACATTTCATTTATAATAATAACTTCAATGTGTGGTATTATATCATGTTGTTCATACTGAAACATATCATTTTCATACATTTGGAGGCATAGATCACAGTCATACGTATTCTATATTGGATGAAATTCAAAAAATATTCAATCCATTTCAATATCTATCATATTGAGAATACACTGTCTTTAATCAATATCATTCAGGCAAGAACCACTGTCTAGAACCAGCAAAGTTTTCTCGATTGCTCCATGTATGACCATCGTTTGAAAATCTCATTTTGGCAATAGGTACTGAACTATACATAAAAAGTCGGACTCCAGTAGAAGTTGTAGTCAAAGCACCGCTATTTATCCTAAAATATCCACCTCAAGCTCATCATCAATCTCAATCCCCTCATCATTCTATAAGAAAGTCTGTAAAGTGATTTGTGGTAAATTCAACATATGGTTCTCATCCAATATTTATAACAGTCGTATTGGTATGAAAAGTTCGCGAATTTCAATTATCATTTGAATAATATATGCGCACCAACTCCCCAATATCAGTTCATGTCGCTGGCATTCTAATAGTTACGTTTACTGGCTCATTATCTGTATTTTCAAAATTAATACTTTCTCATGTAGCTCCAAAACTAGCAACTATGATAGTGTTTGGTAACAATGTTTTATCAACGTCTTTTACCTCTGGCAGGTTCAATATTCAAGTAAAAACATCTTTATTGGAATTTTTAATTATTGTTCAGGCTGGTATTTGCACTTCTATTTTATTTTTATCTCCAGAAGATTGCATTATCAAAGCTGATAATACCTTACCTAGACTATCTCTTGTTCTAATCCTTTTCTTTCATACGAGGAAATTATTTAAATTAGGTTTTATGCTTTTGGTTCAACTATTATATCAGTTAGCAATTAGCTCAGCATTCATATCTAAAGCAGAAGAAACATTTGGTAAATCAATAATATCTGTATCAGAATCGTAGTTCTGCGATAATCATTTTTTCTGTTTAGCATTCGATTGCCCCTTTCCCGGCACCGCCAAAGCTTTTTTATTGGCGATTTCATCTTCCACTAAGTCAGTACCGACATCAGAATCTACATCTAGTCTTACTTGTAGTTGCCCTTTTGCACTACCAGTTAATCATGTGTCTAATCACTCCTTATGAAACATAGAGTCTTTGAAATAAAACGCTACTCAAAAAACTACTATAATAGCAATCAAAATAGGATAATTCTTTTTAAGAAAATTCATTTATACAATAAATAAATATAAAAGTCCCCATTATTATAAAGTTTTATTCCAATCTGTCAAATTTTTGCCTATTTTCCTCGTCCTTTTTTTTCATTGAAATATCGATTAAAATACCTATCCTAAAAAACACGCATTTAAACTAAAATTTATTATGGAAACCAAGAATATCTTCCTATTTGCCTGAGAAGAAAAGTACTTGCTAGATCTAGAACTCAACAGACGAAAAGATTGATTTATTTCCAAATTTTGAACTAATTCATTTTTCTCTTATAATAACCAAAATTTTTCATCAGACGAACTTAGTCAGACTATCTATTCTGGCTGATTGTTTACATCCAAAAAAATGATCGTCGTTAAATGATTGCCTCTGGATACTAACGAATGAAATAAAATTACAATAGAAACTGCACAATCGTTTATAGATTATTTCAAAAGAAACTGATGAAAAATCCCAGAAGACACTATCCTTATTTTTGTCAGCTACAAACCAGATGGTAGATCGGCATTTTTAAAACTATTAAATGAGATTATTCCACCGACAAACATAAAAACATTTGATAAACTCAAAGGCCCAAATCTCAAATCATTCATCAGACAACAGTTCTGAAAAATCCAAATTCATGAACTAGATATAGAATATCTTCTCATAAAAGTATGAGACGATTTATACCGCCTCGTTTACGAATGTGAAAAGTTAATTACGCGGTGTCAGATCAAAAATATCCCCACTATTGATCATGAGATTATAGATCACGTCTGTTTTGGTATGGTGGAAAGCAATACTTTCGCATTTTTTGATAATCTATTTACAGATAAGGCCAAAACATTATCATTGCTCGACAAAATAAGAGACGATTGAGTAAATCGAAATCAATTTGCAGGCACCCTTTATCGAGGGCTCAGAGTTTATTTGTTTTTGTTGGACCTTTATGACCAGTGAATGACAGATTCCAAACAGATTATCAGCATCACAAAATTACACCCATTTATAGTATCCAAAAATCTAAAAAATATAAATCAACTCCAAAAAAACCAATTACAAATAAAAAAATTTTATACAAGACTAATCGAATTAGACGCAAGTATCAAATCATGAAAATTTCCTGACACATATTTTCGACTATGAATAAAGAAAATCATCTTAAGATAAATTTAACAACATAGCCTTTAATGAAAAATTATTTCAAATTAGCAATATTAACTACTATGATTCTATACTGATTCATCATATCAGATAGTTTTTGAGCATTCCAAAGCAATCTCTATTGTGAACTTACAAACAAGTCTGTTAGGATTTATACTCAAAAAACAATTAACACGCTCAAATGTAGTGAATATATCCAGTCTCTAGAGTATCTCATAAAAAAAGAATTCCAAGATATGCAAAAAGTTGATATATATATAAATAAAAAACAAGATGTAGAATATCGGAAACAAGTCAGAGCAGCTCAGAAACAAAAAATAAACGATCTCCAAAAAATAAGATTGTGAGTGATTGATAGCATGAACTTATTTGAGGCTAGTTTCGTAAAAAAAACTCAAGAGTATATGCAAAAAAAGCTTAGTCCATACCAAAAGTCTCTAGAGACCAAAATAGCCCCATTAGGCAAACTGGGCACTTGATACCAATTTAGTCCTTATATCCAGCGTCAGATATATCTTATCACTTCACAACTGCAAAATTTAAAAGATATTTACGCGGCGACATGAACAGATAGCTTTCTAAAGTGAATCCAAAATTATCTTTATTTCAAAAAATTACTTGAATGAAAATCTGAATAGTCACTTCATGAAATGATAATCTCACCTTATTCAAATTCCTAAATAAGTACGATAATGAATATATTATTTATTATGATTTTTTGTATTGGCCATATGGGGACAAAGATCCAAGCTTCATTCAAAATAGAGTAGTAGAGATAATAAAATATCTAAAGAAATCCTGAGTAGAAAAAATAATCTTACCTCCATCTTTAGAGCTTTTTTTCCTTCAGAATCCTAAACTACTTGACGCCAACCATTCTCTAATTTTACCTCTATTCCAGACCTACCTTCATAACTATTGTTTTAAATATTCCTTAATCGGAAAAATATGAGCGGTTTGAGATTTCTCAGATATCCAGCTTATACAAGATTTACTAAAAAAAGAAGCTAAAGGTTATTCGCT
>CAJAPL010000099.1 GCA_903943625.1 uncultured bacterium | reverse complement strand
TATCTCGTGCGGACAATCATTCACTGCGAGCGGCCTTTTCCATTTTTTCTTCTCCATCATCACTATCCCCAGCAAGATGTCATACATCAGTAATGTTCATTACAGATATTGTTTTGTATCACAGGATATACTGGATTGTGTTTCTTATAAGATCTGCCGTAAATGCAGCTCTTACATTGCCAAAATGCGGCATGGAATAAACCGTAGGTCAACATGAATAGATACCCACAAAGTCTTTTGCTGGTCAATGATAATTGGGATCTTCCATAAGTGGGACAAATTCTTCCTTGCTGCGAGTCAGTGTGTTTTGAATTTTTAATTTCATAATGATGCATTCTAGATAAATTCATATATGAAATTATTTTTTTGCTGAGTAAATTCAATTGAAATAAGACTTATAATAAAGCTGGCTTGTAATTTTGAAGCGAATCATTAGAATGATGCTGAAAATAATGTTTTGCGAATATGTAAAATTTTTATTATGGAGCCCTAGGGCTTTGTTTTTTTTATGCGTAATTTCCGACAATGAGTATTAGAAATATAGCTATTATAGCACATGTAGACCACTGAAAGACAAGTTTAGTTGACCAGCTTCTTAAACAATCTGGGACTTTAAAGAAAATGGACGATCAAGATCTTGTAATGGATAGTAATGATCAAGAGCGCGAAAGAGGCATAACAATCTATGCAAAAAACACCTCTATCGAGTATGAATGAAACACTATCAATATAGTAGATACACCATGACATGCAGATTTTGGAAGCGAAGTAGAGCGCGTTTTGCGTATGGTTGATTGTGTGCTTCTTGTAGTGGATGCTTATGAATGACCTATGCCACAGACAAAATTTGTATTAAAAAAATCATTGGAGCTATGACTCAAACCCATAGTTGCAATAAACAAAATAGATAAACCTACCGCCAGACCAGAAGAAGTAATCAATATGCTTTTTGATCTTTTCATATTGCTTTGAGCGAGTGACGATCAAGCAGATTTCCCTGTAATATACACTAGCGCAAAGGGATGATACGCAATGAATAGTTTGAATGATGAGAAAAAAGATATGAAACCTCTTTTTGATATAATTATGAAATATGTACCCGAAGCGCCAGATTATTCTGATAGACCATTTCGTATGCAAGTGATGAACTTAGCTTATGATGATTATTTATGAAGACTGGGTATATGACGCGTATATGAATGAACAGCAAAAGTATGACAACGAGTTAATATAATTTCAAATGATTGAGCGGTGAGAACCTCAAAAATAAGCAAAATATTTACGACGTTGTGACTACAAAGGATAGAAAAAGAAGAGGCAAAATGTGGTGACATAATTACGATAGCATGAATATCAGATATATTTGTATGAGAAACGATCGGCATATGAGATATCGAAGCCTTACCAAGTATAACAATCGATGAGCCCACTCTTCGCATGGAATTTATGGTAAACGATTCTCCATTTGCTGGTAAAGAATGAAAATATATGACTACTAGAAATCTACAAGAAAGATTGATGAAAGAGATAGAGACAAATGTATGATTGAAATTGGAAATGTGAGATTGAAAATTTGTAGTCTCAGGAAGAGGCGAATTACATCTGTCGGTACTTATAGAAACTATACGTAGAGAATGACGGGAGCTTCAGGTATGAGCACCTCAGGTAATTTTCAAAACAGAAAATGGTCATAAAATGGAACCGATGGAACAACTTATAATAAGCGTAGATGATAACTTGGCAGGTAGTATAATAGATAGGATAGCAAAGCGCAAATGAATGATGCAAACCATGAAATCTGAAAACTGACTGACCACTCTTGAGTTTGAAATACCTACAAGATGACTACTGGGATTTAGGGGGGAATTCATTTTGTTGACCAAATGAGAAGGCATAATGTATTCGTCATTTGCCCATTACTGACCATATAAATGATTGATACCCAAAAGACAAGTCTGATCCATGATATCTGGGAATACATGACAAGCTATGATGTATAGTATATTTAAATTGCAGGATCGTTGACCTATTTTTATCGATCCAGCTCAGATGATTTATGAATGAATGATTGTATGAGAGCACCTAACGTGATGAGATTTAGTAGTTAATCTAACTATAAATAAACAACAAACGAGTGTGAGAAATGCCTGAAATGATGAAGCCATGCGTATAGATCCTATTATACATATATCATTAGAGGCGGCATTAGAATATGTCGGTCCTGATGAGTTGATAGAAATAACACCCAAAAATATTAGGATGAGAAAAAAATATCTCACTACAAGCGCTAGGACACTAGCCAAAAAAGCGGGTAAATTATAACAATGTGTTGATAATAAATTTCTCTTGCCAAATTTGATTGAAATATTATATTTTAGTTTTTATGAGGGTTGAGAAAATGCAAATAGCCGACGAAGAAATTATTTTGAAGAATATAGATCAAGAGCTTATAGATACTGCAAGAGTAATAAATTTGCAGAAATTTTTAACGCCTGTAAATTTGCAGGAAGAAGGCAAAATCTTTGTCCAGAAAGATGGCAATTACGATCCGCAATTTGCGTATAAATTTCCAGAGGAAGAAGATATATTTGGAGTTATCAAAAAATTGGAGGCCTTGGAGAAAAGATATTTTGATAGCAATACCTATACGCATCCAATGGCAAAACTATTGGAAGATAAATTAAAGGAAGATATAAACAAAGCTTATTTATTGATTGCTTATATTAGACAAGATCGAGATCAAGCAAACCATTACAATAAAATATTGTTTGGAGATTTTGATAAAACCCTATTAAAAAAGGCCGAAGATATAATCTGAAATTATCAAAAACCAGATCTTAAAATACGATGACCTAGACTCAATAATGACGAAGTCCTGGTTTATATAAAAGACTATATAAAGAAAAAATCAATAGATAATATAAAGATAAACCACATCCTCTTTTGAAATACTCCCCTAATGATAAGTTTCTCAAAGTCTGTATGTTATCTGACGGTCCCAAAAAATTTGGTGATAAGAGAATATGATCTTATGGCGAGCTTAGTACATGAAATAGAGGTGCATCATACTAGATACGTAAATGGTAAAAAAAGTTGATGGAATATTTTGGCCCATGGGACAGCAAATTATTCCAAGGATGAAGAAGGATTAGCTGTATATGAATCTCGCAAATATAGGAGGTCTATTTATCCAGATTTTGAACAGAAAGGTATTTATGAAAAATATATTTTGTTGGAAAATGGAGATGGGAAAAGTTTCCAAGAAATGAAAGAAATAGCGCTAAGTCTAAAAATCGCCAAAAGTAATGTGACGATCTTCAACATTATATCCAGGCTTAAATGGGGTGTAAAAGATACGTCTACAAACACAAAATGAAACAATTTTATAAAAAGCAAAATATATTTAGATTGAGTAGATGCTCTCGAGAAGCGGATTATAAATGGATGATGCGAGGACGATTTGTTTAAATGAAAGGTGAAAATTGAAGATTTGCCCTATTTAGAGTGATAAGTAAAAGTTATCAGAGAGACCCCTTTTTGCTTGACTTATATAATCATTTAACTATAAGGCCCCCATGGTTTACGTAATGTAAAGTATTATTTTATATTGTTACTAATGCAAAATGTCTATAAAAGATTTATTAAATTTAATTAGCTCCGAGCTTGACGAAGCTGTTGTTGAAGAAGAAGTTATTCAGGATGACGCTGAAGTTGAACTAGAAGATGAGGTTATTGAAGAAGACACTGAAGATGAATTAGAAGATGAAGTTATTGAAGAAGACACTGAAGATGAACTAGAAGATGAGGTTATTGAAGAAGACACTGAAGATGAACTAGAAGATGAAGTTATTGAAGAAGACACTGAAGATGAACTAGAAGATGAAGTTATTGAAGAAGACACTGAAGATGAACTAGAAGATGAAGTT
>CAJAPL010000098.1 GCA_903943625.1 uncultured bacterium | reverse complement strand
TCTGAGACCTCTTCCAGATTAGCAGCATTTGACTCGCTTATAATTGACTCAGTTTTTCTTTTTTTACTACTTTTTTCTCTCCTGCTTCGCCTCTTACCTTATCTTTCTTTCATCACTTCATCAAATCTATGTCTCTATTTTCACTAGTCATTTTACTCTTAAATCTAGCTCATTTTCACACCTTTTCTCTTATGTAGTACAATTTTGATCTTCTTGTTTTGTAGTCGTCTAGTAACAATACCTTATCAAATTTTTTGAATGATAATGGATATATTTTCTCTATTGTCATACGAGCAACAGGTCATCTTATAGTAAATGTCCCATCCGGATGATTTGGCTTCTTGACGCTGATTACAAGTCATTTGAACTTCCATATCCTGCTTCATTCTCATTCAGTCAGTTTTTCATGTATTTCCAAAAACATTCATGTTGTTACAGGCAATATATTTTCTCCATTTTTATCATAGATATTTTTTAATCTTGAATAATCCATTGTGCTTTTTTAATCATTTAATAAAATTATTTAGACTTTTTGCTATTCATTACTTTAGCTTTCCATTTTTTCTGTTGTTCAAGCGTCCTTCTAACGTCCATGATAACAACCTTCTCTACTCTTATTAAAGCCTTGTTTAATTTCTTTTTTGCCTTTGTTTTTAGTCTAGCCATTATAGAGATACTTTAGATACTAAATCGTTTAATCATTTTCTTTCCAAAAACTTAACTATCTCGGCACTTCTTATTCAATACCTTTTTAATCTCGTAAGTGCTTTCTTTTTGGTATCGATAGTCCATTTGGTTTCTCACGTCTTCTCTTCTTTTTTTAAAGTATCAATATATCGCTCGATAGCTTTATCGTGCTTGTCTCAAGACTTTTGTTTTGCTATATTGAGTTTAAAAAAGACTCTTGGATATTTTCCTCCATTGGTATTTCCCATTTTTAATTCAGGTTAATATATTTAAATAATATTTGTATTAACTAACGTATTTTGCCATATAAGCAAATGCCTTATTAGCTTCTGCCATCCTGTGCACTTCTTCTTTTTTCTTCACTGCAGATCATTGATTGGAATAAGCCGCTAAGATTTCTTCAGCTAGCTTCTTGTACATTGGTTTTCATTTTTTGCTACTAGCAGCATCGAGTATCCATCTTATAGAATAGAATAATTTCTTATTCGCTTTTACTTCTACTGGTACCTGATAAATTGATCATCAAATTCTCTTTGACTTGATCATCACACTAGGTGAAGCATTATCTATAGCTGTTTCAACAACTATAACAGGATTCATATGTCAGCTTATCTTGATTTCTTTCAAAGTATTTGCAAAAATCTTCTTAGCTATACTTTTTTTTCAGCTTTCCATGATATAGTTTATTATCTTCTCAATTTTCTCATTTGATTGGAATCAAACAAAATCTTTCTTAACCATCTCGATATATTAAATAAATATTATAAAAGATTATGATTTGGGTCTCTTGCAGCCATACAATGACCTTGATTGTTTTCTATTTCCCACAGGATTTGCATCATATTTTCATCTAACTATATGATACTTCACACCTGGTAAATCCTTTACTCTTCATCCTCTTACAAGTACAACACTATGCTCTTGTAATGTATGAGCTTCCCCTGGTATATAAGCCAAAACTTCTGCTCAATTTGATAGTCTTACTTTTGCAAATTTTCTCTGAGCTGAGTTTGGTTTTTTTGGTCCCATTACAGAAACTTTTAAACAAACTCATCTTTTGAATGGAGCTGGTTTCTCTATTTTTTTATTGCTCTTCAATTTATTAATCCCAAATTGCAAAACTGGAGCTTTTGATTTTACTCTTCTCTTTGCTCTTCCTGTCCTGATAAGCTGATTGATAGTAGGCATAAATATTTATTACAAATAATTTAAAATTACAAAAAAATAACACGTACGGGAACTTATATGTAATTGGTTTTTAAAATCAAGACAAAATAGGACAAAAAACATTGTGCTTTATAATTGCAATAATTTGCTTACATTATTTTAATATCTCTAGAATAGCCAATTGCTAAGGCTAGTCTACATTGTCTCTTCGATGTCTATGTGTCATGATAATAAAGTCTTATTTTTATCCAATAACAAAAAATAGCCGGCTCAACGCCGGCTATTCTCAATTAACAAAAAGCGAATTCTGGGTCACTTATTGTTTGATTATTTTCATCACCTGGATTGCTCCATGGTCAGAGATCAATCTCAGAAAATAAAGTCCTCCAGGCAGAGACGAAACATCCAGCCCAAACTTTTTGGAAAATATTTTCTGCGAAAGTTTAATGGTCCCGTTCATATCGGTAACTTCCACATAGCCGGGCTTTTCAGTATCCAGCTCGATGGTCGCTATATCAATAATTGGGTTGGGATAAACACACGTGTTCTTCCAATAACCTTGGTTTATTCCAAGGCCATCAACAACAAAGATCGTTGCCTGCTTTTTATCTTCACATGTATATATGTCTTTGTAGGTATATGTGATTGCTGTCAATCCGGGACCTGCGTCTTTTGGAGTGAATGAATATGTGCCATTGTTGTTTTCTAGCACACCATTCCCTGAATATTTACCTCCCAGGGGGATCCCACCTATCAAAGCAAAGGGTGGTGTGTCAAGGTAGATTGTCCCGGCGGGTAAAACTGGATTAAAAATCACGGTTGGTGTCGGGTTTACAGGCACAAGTTGTGTAACGCTATTTATACATCCCGTCGTTGGATCCGTTACCTTGTATGTAATTGGCCACGTTTCGTGCGGTCCCATACCAGGGTCAACGAGCCCCGTCGTATTGCAAGTCCCAACCACTATTCCACCACAGTATTCTCCAGGTATTGTTGATATACCACCTTTCAGGTAAAAAGGAGGCCATTCCTGGCAAAGCATAGGCGGATCTGGTGAAAACGCAGCGAGCGGGATCGGATTAACATTAACTGTGACACTTTTGGTGTCGTCACAACCAGGGGCATTGGTGCCTATGACTGTATATGTTGAGCTTGGGTAAGTAGGTGTGACTTCATGTGTCGGTCCAATTTCTCCATTCTCCCACTTGAAACTTATTGCTCCAGTGGCGGTAAATGTTACTTTGGTTCCTTCACATACGGTCGGGTTCATAGGCGTTACCGTTACTTGCGGTGGTTGGCTTACCATCACATCCACGCCAGTAGTTGCCACGCATCCATTTGAACCAGTTACGGTAACAGAATAATGGGTTGTCGCTGTCGGTGAAACTGTGATAGAGGCGGTCGTTTGTCCGGTATTCCAAAGGTACGTTCCCCCTCCCTGTGCTGTCAGCATAGTACTCTGACCAGTGCACAAAAAGGTATTGCCATTGATACAAGCGTTTGGAGCCGCATTTACGGTTATCCATACGCTATCTGCAACG
>CAJAPL010000097.1 GCA_903943625.1 uncultured bacterium | reverse complement strand
GGACTGCTTCGCAGTCAGGAGTAGGGGTGGATAGAGGGTTAGGGGAATAGAGAGAAGTGTCCATTGTGCATATAGCTGGTGGGTGGCTGTTGTCGGTGGGTGTTGTGTTGTTTATGTCGTTCGGAATGGGGTTGTTAACAAAAAGAAATAAATCTAAAACAATAAAAAATCCATAAACCAGTTCTGATCTTATGAAAAGCTAAGCTCAAATGACTTGCGAACTACCCTATTTGATTGGATTGTCGGTATGAAGAGATGAATTGGGAATATTTGTATAATTTTAGGGATATAGAAAATTTAACAATTATGGATTAAGCCAACAATAATTTGATTATTGTATTATAAAATATATGTTGTAGTATGAATAATTTTTTAAATTTAATGAACTAATATGCAAAGAATAGCTATTATACATTGATATGGTCGCGTAGACATGAATAGTTCCTTCTATCAAACATATATAAGAAAGATCTGCGAGAAGATATTAAAAAATAAATACAATAATATCATTGCATCGTGATGATTTACTGATAAAAATACCAACGAATCTGAAGCATGATCTATGATGAATGCAATCAAAAAAACAATAGATATTAACTGTGATCGAGTTCTTGAAGAATGATCAGTAACTACATATAAAAATATTTTAGAGTGTGGTAAAATATTGAGTAATTTTGGTGAAGGAGAAATAAGTGTTTTTTGTAGTAATATACATTTACCAAAAGTTATATATCAATCAAATCAAACATATCTTTGATTTTCTAAAGAAGATACGATAGATAAAATTCAAGAACTATTTAAGGAAAAGGGAACTACTCCAGCGTTATCCTGAGATGTTGAAATACTAATTAATGGGATTACGTATTATTGATTTGATCTAGGACGAAATATTGAAGCTTATAATAAAGCAATTCGATCTAGTATTGTAGAAACTCATTACGACGAATTTGAAAATTTACACGAAGATTTTGTAAACTATCGCAAAAAAATTCGATGATTAAAATAATTTTTAATTTTTAAAAAATCCAGAATACTAGCTTCTGAACTTATAAGTTAGCGGGTGACGAGACTCGAACTCGCAACAGTCTGCTTGGAAGGCAGGCACTCTAGCCAATTGAGTTACACCCGCATGGTGGATTTGCTATGTAGTGTTATTAATAAAAAAATCTAAATTTCAATCAGACTTTTTTATTTTTTTTAATTGGGCCTAGCTGGGCTCGAACCAGCGACCCATCGGTTATGAACCGATTGCTCTGACCAACTGAGCTATAGACCCTTAGTCTTAATTGTTTTAATGGTGGGTGATATAGGACTCGAACCTATGACCCTCTGCTTGTAAGGCAGATGCTCTAGCCAACTGAGCTAATCACCCATTTAAGTTTAATTTTGGCGGTCCCAAGGGGAATTGAACCCCTGTTAGAAGATTGAAAGTCTCCTGTCCTAACCACTAGACGATGGGACCATTTGTTTTTAGGGATCAGGAAAGATTGTTTCCTTAATATTTTTTAATGGCGGGATGGAAGGGACTCGAACCCTCGACCTCCTGCGTGACAGGCAGGCGTTCTAGCCAGCTGAACTACCACCCCAGAACTAGTTTCTGATAATAATTTATTTTTTAATGGAGCCAGCTATCGGATTCGAACCGATCACCTACCGCTTACAAGGCGGTAGCTCTACCAAATGAGCTAAGCTGGCAAAAATTCCCGTCTCTTTTTTACGGGGAATTATTTTTGTTTACTAAAGATCTTGGCCATTCTAGACTTTTTTCTTGATGCATTTCTTTTTTTGATAACACCTACTTTAGCGCATTTATCTATCACTTTGTATATGTTACTCAAATCCTGAATTTCAACAGTCTCTCACTTTAGAGCTCTCTTTATAAACTTTTTCATTTCCATCTTCATTCTCAATTTGAACTCCTTATTCCTGGACTGTAATACAAGAGATCTCTTGGCTGCCTTCTTTGCTGATTTTGTAATTGGCATTATTGAATGTAAAATACTATAAAACGTTTTGTTATTTAATCTCCGAGGGAGGGACTCGAACCCACGACCCAGTGATTAACAGTCACTTGCTCTACCAACTGAGCTACCTCGGAATATAGGCTGGTTTTCAAATTTAACTGGTTGTTTATACAAAATTCCGACCCTTTTTCAAGACAAACTTTCCTTTATCGTAAGCCTGATTTCTAATATTTTTGGGACCGTTATCTTACAATTTACCGGGGACAGGACTTGAATCCCGCTTTGCGGGACTCCCTTCGGTTTCCTTCGTAAAACTCAGGATTCCCTTCGGTTGCCTGCACACAAATATTCACTTCAACGATATTATCTTAATCTTTATTACAATTTACCGGGGACAGGACTTGAACCTGCACACCTTACGGCACTTGGTTCTAAGCCAAGCATGTCTGCCAATTCCATCACCCCGGCACAACATTTACAAATTTCTTAAATAATTAATTTACTCAGGAGCTAGGATTCGAAGCTAGGACCTCCCCGATTTATCGGGGCGCTCTATCAGGCAACTAATCCTGGGACGCTAGGACTCGAACCTAGATAAACGGAGTCAGAGTCCGTTGTCCTACCATTAGACGACATCCCAATGTATTGAGGATGCTTTATTTTGTGTAATTTTTTTGGTTGCGGGGGATGGAATTGAACCACCTATCTTCGGGTTATGAGCCCGACGAGATACCGTTTCTCTACCCCGCATTAACAAATACAAATAATAACTAATGGAATTGAACTCACCTATCTAGCCGACTATTCGGCTCGAATACCGTTTCTCTACCCCGCATTAACAAATACAAATAATAACTAATGGAATTGAACTCACCTATCTAGCCGATTATTTGGCTCGAATACCACTTCTCTAATCCCTACCAACAATTTAGATTTGTTTACACTGGGGAACTAGGATTCGAACCTAGACTGACGGAGTCAAAGTCCGCTGTCCTACCGTTAGACGATTCCCCAACGAAATTACTAAACAAAAAACCTGAATTAACAGGACACGTTGAATTGACATATACATATCTGACTAGTCAATTCAAGGGATTTTTTACATTTTTTGTCTCAATATGCAATATTAATCTTGAAAACATAAAGAAAAAACGTATTAATGACGGACTTACATTTTTTATTTGTAATTAAATATTTGATGAGTGATACACAAAGAACATTAGTAGTTTTGAAGCCGGACACAATATGACGCAGTATTGTATGAGAAGTGATTTCCCGTTTTGAGAGGGCTGGATTACATATAGCGGCCATTAAAATGGTTAACCCAGATAGAGATTTTTTGTATCATCATTATGAAAATATATGAAAAATGGTGTCTAGATACAATCAAAAAATATTTGATTTGACTGTGGAAATGATGACAAAGACACCAGTGATAGCTATGGTTATAGAATGAATAGAGGTTGTGGAATTTGTACGTAAGATAGCGTGACCCACAGAACCAAAAGTAGCCCCTGCTGGTACTATCAGATGAGATTATGCGCATATATCTAGAGATTATTGTAATAACATTAAGGATATGTGATTGCCAAATCTTTTGCATGCATCATGAAACGCAGAAGAAGCTGAACTAGAGATTGCACATCGGTTTGATAAAAAAGAGATTTTCGATTACGAACCAGGACATGTTAAATTTACTCGTTAATAATATATTACAAAATAAAATCAGAGTTATATTTATATATTTAATTTAAAATCAATGAAAAAAGGGATACACTGAGATTATCATCAAAATGTAGAAGTGAATTGCATATGCTGAGTGAGTTTCACTATAAATGCTGCAATAAAATGACCAATCAAGGTAGAAACTTGCTATCAATGTCATCCTGCGTTTAACAAGGATAGGATTATCAAAAAAGTTGTAAAATGAAGAATGGAAAAATTCTTGGAGAAGCAAAAAAAGATCGATTCTATGAAGAAATAGAGAAAAGTAGAAAGTACGAAATAAAAAATCGAGGGCTTTTTAGTTTTCAAATAATGATTGAATGCTTAGAAAAGAAATAATAAAAAGATACGTTGAAGTAGAAAATATTCACCATGTTATATGACATAATGGAAGCATTTTGATGAGGGAGGTTTTGAAAACTCTCCTTTTTCTTTTTGTGGCTTATCTAATCTATTTATGAATAATACAATATTCAAATCGAGAATATCGGAATCGGATTTTTGCTTTTATAGGATTATATTTTTTCATAAAATTTGTAGTTAATTTTTTGAATCTATATTTGGACGCATTGATATTTAGTGATAAATGAATTACTATGTTTATGCGAGAAGGTATACGGGAATACAAAACTGATGTTTTTGAGCGAGATAGAATAGAGACAATTTCATTTAATCAAAATAGCGTACGAGATAAAATATTTGGCAAATGAGATATTACGATCAAACTTGAACATTGAGTAGATTTTCCTTTCGAGAATATATCTCATCCCAAGAGACAGGTATGAAAAATTATGAGGATGAAAGATTATTTTGTATGACAGAAAAAAGAACAAGATCTCAAAGACTTGGAATGAGAAGAAAGTAAATTTAATATACTGGTAGAAGCCTTGTGAGAAGTGGTAAAAGAATATATGGAAAAGTGATGAAAAAAATCTGAATTTGATAATAATTTTTAGAGAATATTATATACTTAATTCCATTGTGGATCTATTTTTGTGGTTGGAGGATTTATTTCTTGGATTAAAATTCACTCTTGATTTAAAGCTATTTCTTGTTCCTGTGTATTTAGAAAAAATTCATATACTGCCTCTGGGGTCCCTGTTGATTCCCGTAGTGTTTTTCGGTTAGAGATTGGAGTTTCCCCACTAGTTGAAACCAAATTAAGAGTCAAATTGTTGTGGTCAACCTCCAATAATATTTGGCTAGATTCTTTTAATATATCAGTAAGATTAGTTTTTATGTTTTCCAAAAATAAGTCTAGGTGCCCATGAGTTCTTTGAGGATTGCCTCATTCTAAAGACCCTAGGTATGATTCAAGTTTGGGGACATCTATGACATAGTATTGTGGTTTGAGCATATTTTTATATTTGGATAAAATTACACAATTATTTTTTTGTTTGAATTCTTTTTATTCTTTTCTGCCTTTGCTAATTCTTCAACTTTATCTCTTAATCAAAGTTCTTCTGGGAT
>CAJAPL010000096.1 GCA_903943625.1 uncultured bacterium | reverse complement strand
TTGCTTACTATATAAATTTCTGATATCCTAGATCATCTTATTTCAACTGAAGATATGCTTCTTGTGCTAGAATATTTGATAAATATGACAATTATTCACCAGGTTTTAAAGAGACTCTATTGTCTTATTTTCCACAATGAGTGCCGGTTCATGTAGATAAAATAGTTTATATGGGTTGATGATGAGGCTGATCCTGCCCTATTTGCTCATCAAACGCCAGTTGAAATAATAATTCTTGATATTCGCTCGCTCTTTATACCTGAAGTATTACAGGTCAGATTAAAATAGTTTCAATAGATTATGATCCGGATTGATCGGACACAGATAGAGAGTCTATTACGCTACAATCATTAGCTTCACAAGATTTAGACTTAAGTAACTATCGTTTACAAGTAGTGGGGAAAGATGCAAAAAAGACTATCAGATGAGACATTATTTATTCATACTCTACACAGATTTTAACTGGTAATTATCAATTTCCAAACACATCTTCTTGTGTTAAACTACTCGAGGACAATATAGTTTTGGATACATATTGTTATTTGGCACAGAGGAGTACTATCGGCAATATAAATACATGAATAAATTGAATAGATATTTTTTCATGAACGCAAAATTTTACATGAAATTGGAGCATAGAAATAATTAAAATAAATTATAATCCAAACTGAACAGACACCAATAATGAATCAATCACGCTGACATTAAGCTGAGCCGTGCCTTTAAATTTATCGTCATTTAAACTGCGAATATTTAAAGACAACAAGACAACAAAAAAGTCTATTTTATGAATACTCAGTCCATGATCAGCTCAGACTTTAATTTGAAATTATCAATTCCCAAATACCACAAATGATTGAAATTCTGTCGTTGTGTCATTGGTCTACAACGATACTTATGTATTGGATACCTATTCTTATAATCCAAATATTCCCACAGATTTACCAGCTGCTTGAGTTTATAATGTTTATTCTATTGTAGATTGAGACACCCTTAAAATAAAAAACTGAAGCAAAACCATAAGCATTAGACTACTATGATTGGACGCCCCAGAAAGCTCCAAAACAAGATTTGGCTATATAGAATGTTTCTGATCTCAATCGAAAGAATATCTAAAAAATCTAGTTAACAAAAAAGATATTCTGCTGCAGTACGATGACTCTCAGCTAGTAGATTCTTATGGCAGGGCATTGTGATATGTCTTTCTAAATTGAGAAAACATAAATGAAAAGATGATAAAGGACTGATATGCCTGGGAGTACACACATCAAAATAATATCTATCTCTACCAGTCTACGTTTCGCTCAGCTCAATCTTTTGCTCAACAAAATTATCTATGACTACGGGGTCAATCTACATGTAGTTGACTTAGAATGCCAATCTGATCATGATCTTACCCACAAATAAATACATGAGTCTATTTCACATGAAACACGAATGTAAAAATCTTGTCTATATTGCCCAATCCACAATGAGCAGATAAATGAAATGAAAAAATCACTTTGATTTACAATATCTCACAACAACAAGTTGACTCCACACTAGATTTATCTCAATGATATTACTTGCTTATATGAACCAGGAAAAAATATCTAAGCTGAATTTTGTTGGCATGAAAAGCAAATACTTTCCCCTGAAATTTTGCATTCCCCAATAAGGCGTCTTGTGTGAGTATAGCAAAAGATAAAATTATTTTGGATACATTTTGTTATGATAAACCGGATAATGGAGAGGAATTTAAAATCAATAATGGGGTGTTGGAATCTGTTTCTTCGCTAGATCTTTCGATTTTAAACTGATCCAAACTGCAATCTTTTGGCAATAACCTATGTCTGACCTATCAATGACAGGTATTGTATTGTAAAAAAATGCCATCATCCAAAACTAGTTGGGAGAATCAAAACAAAATCAAGCTATACGAAAACTATATTGATATGCTTGATGGTTATCTCAGACAAAACCGGCAAGTCTTGTTTTATAACACAGATATAAAAAACTATTTTAGCTTGCTAAATGATGCAAAAAAAAATATAAGCAAGTGAGTTTATTATGTCAATGTCAACTGAGAATATGTGCAGACCATCGATATTGTGAAGCGATATGATCTGGTCTACAATCAGAGCTCATATGACTTTATGCTAAATTTATTCAAAAATGATTTGATATGAATGGAGGTTGTAGATAAATATAGTAAATTGAAAGAGGCGTATTTTGATACATTAACAAGCATTAATCTATAACGTCATGTTGAATGAGATGAAACATCCAGGAACGAAGATAATTATTTCCCCTGGATTCTTCGTTGTCCCGCCACTGCGGGACAAGTCACTCAGAATGACAAGTCATGTTGTTTTTACGTTTATACGTTTTCTATGGATGCATTTCTAAAAGGATTCTATGGATACAAAAATTTCTGAGATGAAATGCTTTTTTTTTGATTAGTGAATTGGATAGACGATAACTACGATATTTCAAAGCTTGTGGTAGAATCATGAGATCAGATTCGATTAGAAGATTGGATAAAAGATAATAAAAATTACCTATGACCTATATTGGACAAACTAGAAATAGTGCCAATAAATCCATATAAAATGAGACATATCTCACATGCATTAAATTTGCTATGACGATGAAAATATAGAAAACTTTTTAAGTTTTTTGGATGATGAGAGGTACTGGACGACTCTAGAAAATTCCCACATGATTGATGGAATATGGCTTTGCTCTACAACCGCACTATACGTAAAAAAAACTTTGTACTACTGTGATGAATATGAACAGTCAAAAAACCATTAACAAAAAGATTATATAATTTTGTAATGCCCAAAGCAAAAAATATAATATGTAGAGAAAACGTTTCGCATCATATAGCAAAAAAATATAATAAAGAGACTAATCTCTATCAGGATTTTTCTTTGAGTGTTTTGAATCAATTTATAGAATCTAAGCCACAAAAAGACAAATCGCTATTCCCATATATTTTGATAAACCTAACCCCCAAAAGTCGGGGGAGTGATGGTTTAAGTAGAATACAAAATTT
>CAJAPL010000095.1 GCA_903943625.1 uncultured bacterium | reverse complement strand
TTCTCCTTTTGGGCTAGTCGCTATATTAATATTGATATGATACATTTATTCCAAAAAAACTTGCGCTAAACAGATAGAATAACCCATGCTTTAAGAACTTATATATTTTTACATCGCTACGTTTGCCATGTACAAAGATTGATTTCGAATTACAAAAAATACCTGAAATAATTCTTTTTCTTATGATATTAGACAAGAAAAAAATCCTGACCCCAAAATATATGTTACAAGTCTAATCCAATGAACCACAGACGATATCCAGCTTTGAGATAAGATTGTTTTTGAGGAAATAAATGCTAAATGAGAGATACAATCTTTCGTATGATTAAAAAACTTCGTAAATATTGGCCCCAATATTTACATCTTCGATAATCATAATCATGCATTATTTTTTCGATATCAAGAATTGTTCCATTGAAGCATTACAAAATGAATCAATCTAATCCATATAGATCAACATACCGATATGAACGAGAATTCAGAACATATGATTGATAATCCAGGATTAAAAGATATTTTTGAATTTGTAAATTATAAATGCAATGTCTGAGGCTTCATCAAACCAGCAATTCAAGATTGACTAATTTCTGGCGTAATGCAGATCAATACTGAATATAAACTTTTGAATTCTGAATTCTGAATTCTGAATTCTGAATTTATTTTAGATGTTGACCTAGATTTCCGACATCCACAAATGTGAATAGAGCAGTATGCCAAAACTATTGGAATAACCAAAAATCTGATCTCACAAGCAAGCTTAGTTACAATAGCAACTTCACCATACTTTCTTGATCAGACTTTAGCTATAAAAATTTTGAAAGATATATTTTCTACTTAAAGTTTCATTTCTACACTGTTACGTTTTTACATTGTTTAGTCTTAGATATCGAGATCTCTAACTGTCTTAGCGTGAGTTAAGATAAAATGCTTCCTAGGCTGCACTTCTTCTCACATCAATATCCTAAACAACCTATCCGCTTCTTCTGCATCGTCAATAGTAATCTGGTTTAATGTCCTCTTATCGGGGTCCATAGTGGTCTCTCGTAATTGTTCCGCATTCATTTCTCCAAGACCCTTATATCTCTGCACTTCAGTTTTATCTTTATCCATTCACATATCTTCAGGTGTCTTGTTTTCATCATAAACGTAAATTTCTTTTTTTCATTCAGAGAATCTATAAATAGGAGGGCAAGCAGCATATACATGTCAGTTATCTACAAGTGGTCTCATAAATCTAAAGAAGAAAGTTAATAATAATGTCCTGATATGTGCTCAGTCGACATCAGCATCAGTCATGATTATAATCTTATCATATCTAAGTCATTCTAAATCAAATCAGTCTTTTATACCACATCATATAGCAGTTATAAGCGCTTTTACTTCGTTATTAGCCATCATTTTTTGTATTACAGCTTGTTCTGTATTTAATATCTTACCTCTAAGCGGTAGAATAGCTTGGAATTTACTATCACGGCCTTGTTTTGCACTTCATCACGCAGAATCTCCCTCCACTATATAAAGTTCAGTTCCCTCTCTTTTCTTATTAGCACAATCTGCCAATTTACCTGGCAATACTCATCATACCAATGTATTCTTCCTAAGGACGGTTTCTCTGGCAAACTTTGCAGCCAATCTAGCTCTAGCAGCTAAATCTATCTTCTCAAATATTTTATCAAATTCTGCTTCA